>NZ_JBHVAK010000010.1:0-141040 GCF_042667085.1 Nocardia sp. NPDC057353 | reverse complement strand
GAGTCTCGGTGCTGTGGGCGTTGCTGCGCGACCATCGGATATTCACCCCCGCTCCACCGGTCGCGCTCCCGGCTTGACAACTTCATTGAGACTCCCTGTGTCAGCGCAGTTGCTGGATGCGGACCATGTTGCCCGCCGGGTCGCGAACGGCGCAGTCGCGCACGCCGTACGGCTGTTCCGTGGGCTCCTGCACGATTTCAGCATCCGTGGCCGACACCGTGGCGAAGGCGCCGTCCAGGTCCTCGGTGGCGAGCAGCACGCTGGCGTAGGTGCCCTTCGCCATCATCTCGGCGATGGTGCGCTTCTCCGCCTCGGTGACGCCGGGGTCGGCCTCCGGCGGGTAGAGCACGATATTGATGCCGGGGTGCTCGGGCGGGCCGACCGTGATCCAGCGCATGCAGTTGTAGCCGACGTCGTTGCGCACCTCGAAGCCGAGCGTGTCCCGGTAGAAGGCGAGCGAGGCCTCCGGATCGGTGTGCGGCAGGAAACTCGAGTGGATGGTGATGGTCATGCGGTTCACGCTAGAGGGGGCGCGGCGACCGGCGCTTCTCGATTCCTGACCGGTCGGGTGACCCGCTTGGCCACGCAGGACGGCAGCCCCGCGGTCGCGTTCGCGGCCTCCCTGCGGTACGTACTCGGCGGCACCCCGACCAGCTCGGTGAAGCGGGTGCTGAAGGTGCCGAGCGAGGAGCAGCCGACCGCGAAGCAGACCTCGGTGACGCTGAGGTCGCCGCGGCGCAGCAGCGCCATGGCGCGCTCGATCCGCCGGGTCATGAGGTACGAGTACGGCGACTCCCCGTACGCCTGCCGGAACGCGCGGCTCAGGTGCC
This sequence comes from Nocardia sp. NPDC057353, assembly GCF_042667085.1. NCBI lineage: Bacteria > Bacillati > Actinomycetota > Actinomycetes > Mycobacteriales > Nocardiaceae > Nocardia > Nocardia sp. NPDC057353. Next base: position 140,210 of record NZ_JBHVAK010000010.1, on the reverse strand, counting down.
CGGCCGACATGTGCACGCCGCGGGCGAGCGCCTCGACGTCGAGCGGGCGCTCGTACTCCCGATCGATCCGGTCCCGCACCCGGCGCAGCAGCGCGAGATCGCGCAGCCGCTGGTCCTCCTGTCGGGTTCCCACCGGTGCATCGTGCCACGTCAGGGCCGCCTTGCCCAGCACCCGGAAACCGGGTCGGCCGTTGTGGGCTGTCACAGAAGGGGCCGGAGGTCGCCCCCATTAACACCAAGGGATCACATCACGACTGGTGCTGACGCAACCGAATCGTTACCGTCGAGGTCGCTGTATCCGAGCTAGGACGTTATCGAATGACTCTTTCCACGTGGCCCGACCAGGACCTCCCCCTGCTGCGCGAGGTCGCCGGCCGCATCGCCGTCGTGATCCAGGGCAGCACCGACAGTCGGCAGGCCCTGGCCGACTTCACCGAAGCACTCCCGCACGCCGGGCAGCTGGCGCGAGTGCTGATCGAGTACTCCAGCCGGTGGTTCGACCGCTCCAGCGGGGACTCGACCATGATGGGGCCCGAGCTGTTCTGGACCCTCACCGAGTTCGTGCCGCCCGCCCTGCCGCAGAACCGCGAGCAGGCCGTCGGCACCGAGTACCACCACGTCGAGCGCACCAGGCACCTGCTGCTCATCTGCGTGCTGGAGCAGCTGGCCGTCACCCAGTTCGCCCCCGCCCAGGGTGGGGATGCCACCCGGCACCGCTACGGTGACAACGCCGTCCCGGTCCTCACCTCCCGCCTCCGCTCAGCCCCCGACGTCGAAGGCACTGCGTAATACGCATCGACGGATCGCCGGATGACTTCTGGCGATCCGTCAGCGCCGCCTCGCTCTAGTGAGGAGTGGGGCGCCGATGCCGTGGATGACGACGCTGATCAGGACGGTGACGCCGGTGACGGTGAGGGCGTAGCCGCCGAGGTCTTCGTCGAGTGCGTTGTAGGCCAGTAGGCCGAAGACGATGGTGGCGGTGCCGCGCGGGCCGAGCGCGCCGACGAGCAGCCGCTCGCGGGGTGCGAGCGGGGAGCGGACGAGGGCGAGCAGGACCGGGCCGAGGCGGATCACGGTCAGGGCCAGTGCCGCGTAGAGCATGAGCCCCCAGTCGAGCAGCGGGGCGGCGCCGAAGACGATGACGAAGCTCGCCCCGAAGGCGAACCAGAGGATCAGCCCGGCGACCAGGCCGACGTCGTCGATCAGCCCGAGTTCGCGCTCGGCCGGGCGCGCCCGCCGCATCCGCACCGCGTCGCGGGCGCGCACCGCCTGGTAGGCCAGTCCGCAGGCGAAGGCGGCCACGAAGCCGTTGGCGTGCCAGGCCACGGCGGCGCCGTAGGCGAGCAGCGGCAGCGCGACCAGCCCGATCCGGAACGCCTGCGGCTCGGTCAGCCCGCGCAGGTGCGCCCTGGTCCCCACCCACGCGGTGACCCCGCCGAGCACCAACCCGACGGCGATCGCCGTGCCGAAGGCGGGAATGGCGTCCCGCAGCGCCGCCAGCGGGTTCGCGTCGGCGCCCACCCCGGTGGCCAGCGTCAGCGCGAAGGCGAAGACCGGGGCGACGATGCCGTCGTTGTACCCGCTCTCCACCGCCAGCAGGTGCCGCACCCTGGCGGGAATCCGGCGCTCCCGGACTATCTCGGCGGCGGGCGCGAAGTCGATCGGCACCACGATGCAGGCGATCAGCACCAGCACCGGCGCCGGGAGCTCGGGGATGAGCAGCCACCCGGCGAGCACCGCCAGCCCGATGCTCAGCGGCAGCGCCAGGAAGAGCAGCCTGGCCGCCGCCCGCGGCTCACCGCCGAAGATCCCGCCGCGCACCTCGGTGGCGTCCACGAAGAGCAGCACCGCGAGGATGATCTCGGCGGCGTGCAGCGCCACCTCGCTGTTCAGGAAGGGCGCCACATCGGTCGAGGAGAACGCCCCGAACACCGCGCCCGCGGCGACCATGGCGAGCGGGGCGTGGATCAGCAGGCGCCGCAGCAGCGTGGCGCTCAGCGACCACAGCACCACGACGCCGGTGAAGACCACCAGCACCAGGACCATGGGGTGGATTGTGCCCCGGCCGGGGCCGGTCAGCCGCGCTCGGCGCGCCCGGCCTCCTTGCCGACGGTGTGCAGGTGCCCGAGCGCCTCCCGGTACGAGTCGATGAACCCGGTGGCCCGGTACGGCAGCCCGATCTCGGCGCAGTACGCGGCGACCATGGGCTGCGCCCGGCGCAGGTGCGGCCGCGGCATGGACGGGAAGAGGTGGTGCTCGATCTGGTAGTTGAGCCCGCCGAAGGCGGTGTCCAGCAGCCTGCTGCCGAGCACGTTGCGCGAGGTGAGCACCTGCTTGCGCAGGTGGCCGGTGGTGTCATCGGCGCTCAGCACCGCCATGCCCTTGTGGTTCGGCGCGAAGGTGGTGCCCATGTAGAGCCCGAAGAGCGCCTGGTGCAGCGCGATGAAGACCACCGCCTTGACCGGCGGGAGCACCGCGAAGACGAGCAGCAGGTAGCCCAGCGCGTGGCTCGCGAGCAGCGCCGCCTCCCACCCCCGGTTCGGGATGGGCCAGCGCAGCACCCCGCGCCAGCTGGAGATCCGCAGGCTCAGCCCTTCCAGGGTGAGCATGGGAAAGAAGAGCACGCCCTGGTGCCGCACCACGAAGCGCCGGTAGCCGCGCGCCATCCCGGCGCGGGCGCCGGAGTGCGCCAGGATGCCCATGATGTCCGGGTCGGCGTCCTCGGTGTTCGGGTGCGCGTGGTGCCGGTTGTGGTTGCTGGTCCACCAGCCGATGCTCACCCCGATCAGCAGGTTCCCGACGAGCGCGCCGTAGACGTAGTTGGCCTTCCGGCTCGCGAAGATCTGCTTGTGCCCGGCATCGTGGCCGAGGAAGGCGAACTGCGCGAAGAGCGCCGCAAGCACGACGGCGATCCCCAGCGTCCACCAGCTGTCGCCGAGCCCGATCAGCAGGGCGTAGCACCCCGCGAGCAGCCCGACGGTCACCGCGGTGCGGGCGAGGTACTGCGGCACGGCCGGTTCCAGCAGCCCGGCCTCGCGGACCCGGCGCAGCAGCACCGCGAACTCACTGCCGCGCGCCGCATCGGCCCGCTTCTCCGCCACCGGTCGCATCACGTCCCGCTCTCGCCGTCGTCCCTCGGCTGTTCAGCGCCAGGGAACGACAGCGATATGCCCGGCGGGGGCTGACGCGGCCACGAACCGGCGACCGGTGCATGAACAATAGCGCGCCCCCGGGCATCTCACCGCCCGGGCTCCGCCCCCTCGATCAGCGCGACCCTGGCCAGCACCTGCTCGGCCATCTTCACGTGCGCCGCGTCCACCAGGACGCCGCCGACGCCGACCGCGCCGCGGCCCGCCGCCTCGGCCTCCCGGTACGCCTTCATGTTCCGCTCGGCCAGCGCGACCTCCTCCGGCGTCGGCGAGTAGACCGCGTTGGCGATCGGCACCTGCACCGGGTGGATGGCCCACTTGCCGGTGTAGCCGAGCAGCGAGGCGCGGCGTGCGTCGCGCTCGTACCCCTCGGTGTTGCCGTAGTCGGGGAAGGGGGCGTCGATGGCGTCGATGCCCGCGATCCTGGCCGCGACGATGACCTTGGCCCTGGCGTAGTGCCAGAAGTCGCCGGGGTAGTCGCCGAGCGGCTCGAAGTTGGTGTCCACCCTGGCGCCCTGGGAGAGCGAGAAGTCGCCGACGCCGAAGATGATGGCGTCCACCCGCGGGCTGGCGGTGGCGATGGCCTCGGCATTGGCCAGCCCCTCGACCTCCTCGATCAGCACCTCGAGCCGAATCTGCTTCTCCAGCCCGAGTTTCAGCTCGAGCTGGGTGAGCAGGACGTCCACCCACCAGACGTCGCGGGCGGTCTTGGCCTTGGGCACCACGATGGTGTCCAGGTTGCGCCCGGCCCTGGTGACGACCTCGATGATGTCGTCGTGGCACCACTCGGTGTCCAGCCCGTTGATCCGGATGGCGCGCGCGGTGCGCCCCCAGTCCAGCTCGTTGAGCGCGGTGATCACCTTCTCCCGCGAGCCCTCCTTGAGGCTCACCGGGGTGGCGTCCTCCAGGTCGAGGAAGACCAGGTCGGCGCCGAGCGTGACCGCCTTGGCGAACATGTGGTCGTTGCAGGCGGGCAGCGCCAGCTCCGAGCGGCGGAGCAGCTTCGTCATCGAAAGGATCCTCTCGTGGGGGAATTCAGAGCACGCCGCGGGCGCGCAGCTCGGCCAGCTCGTTCTCGCCGAGCCCGAGCAGCTCGCCGAAGACCTCGGCATTGTGCTCGCCGAGCCGGGGCCCGAGGTGCTCGACCGCGCCGCTGGTCGCGGAGAACCGCGCGACCGGCGCCTGCACGGTGACCGTGCCCAGCTCGGGGTCGTCGACGCCGACGAAGACCTCACGGTGCTTCATCTGGTCGTCGGCGAGCAGGTCGGCGATGTCGTAGACCGGGGCGGCGGCCACCTCGTACTCGTCGAAGACCGCCATGGCCTCGGCCAGGGTGTGCTCGGCGACCCAGGCGGCCACCGCGGCGTCCACCTCGGGGGCCCTGGCGAGCCGCCGCTGCGGGTCGGAGAAGTCGGCGTCGGTGACCAGGTCGCCGCGGCCGATGGCCCGGAAGACCCGCAGCGCCAGCGCGGGCGAGCTGCCGGACATGGCGAGCCAGCGCCCGTCCGAGGTGCGGTAGGTGTTGCGCGGGGCCGAGATGTCCCAGCGGTTGCCGGCGCGCTGCGGCACCAGCCCGAGCTGGTCGTGCGCGAGCAGGGTCTGCTCCAGCAGCCGGGCCAGCGGGTCGATCAGGTTGATGTCGATGAGCTGGCCCGGCCCGCCGTGCACGTCGCGGTGGTAGAGCGCCATCGCCACCGCGTAGGCGGCGTTCAGCGAGGCGACGCCGTCGGCGAGCATGAAGGGAGGCAGCGTCGGCGGGCCTTCCGCCTCGCCGGTAAGGTGCGCGAAGCCGCTCATGGCCTCGCCGAGCGTGCCGAAGCCGGGGCGCTCGCTCTTCGGGCCGGTCAACCCGAAGCCGGTGACGTGCAGCATGATCACCCTGGGGTTCACCGCGCGCAGGCTCTCGTAGTCCAGCCCCCAGCGCTCCAGCGTGCGCACCCTGGTATTGGCGATCACCACGTCGGCCTGCGCGGCGAGCCGCCGCAGCAGCTCCTGCCCCTCGGCCACCCGCAGGTCGAGGGTCACCGATTTCTTGTTGCGCGACACCGATTTCCACATCAGCCCGACGCCGTCGCGCTGGTGCCCCCACGACCGGATGGGGTCGCCGCCGTTCGGCTGCTCCACCTTGATCACCTCGGCGCCGAACTCGCCGAGGTAGGTGGCGGCCAGCGGCGCCGCGGCCAGGGTGGCCATGTCGAGCACCCGGATGCCGTCCAGCATCGGGCGCTGCACCGCGGCCATCTACGCGCTCATTCCGGCGGCGGCGCGGGACGCGCTCGGCACCGGAAGCCCGAGGTGCTCGCGCAGCGTGCTGCCCTCGTACTTCGTCCGGAAGAGCCCGGCGCGCTGCAGGTACGGCACCACCATGCGGGTGACGTCCTCGAAGGCGCCCGGCATGTGCGTGGCGGCCAGCACGAAGCCGTCGCAGGCGTCGCCGTGGAACCACTCGGCCATCTGCTCGGCCACCTGCGCGCCGGTGCCGACGAAGCGCGGCCCCTGCAGCAGCGTGGCGCGGTGTCCGGCCAGGTCGCGCAGGGTCACGGTGCGGCCGAGGTGCTGACGCAGGTTCTGCACCAGCCCGCGGATGCCGGAGACCGAGGCGATCAGCTCGTCGGTGACCGGGTCGTCGATGCCGTGCCGGGAGAAGTCGTAGTTCATCAGCTCGGAGAGCAGCGTCAGCGAGGCCATGGGGTGCACGAGTTCGTGCAGCAGCATCTCCTCGCGCTCCCTGGCGTGCGACTCGGTCTCGCCGACCACCGCGTACGCCATCGGGCAGATCTTCACCGCGCGCGGGTCGCGCCCGGCCGCGTCGATCCGCGCCTTCTGGTCCGCGTAGTGCGACTTCGCCACCTCCAGCCCGGGATCGCCGGTGAAGATGAGCTCGGCCCAGCGCGAGGCGAATTCACGGCCGCGGCCGGACGACCCGGCCTGGATCACCACCGGGCGGCCCTGCGGGGTGCGCGGCACGGTGAGCGGGCCGCGGGACGAGAAGAAGCGGCCGCTGTGGTTCAGCTCGTGCACCTTGGCCGGGTCGGCGAAGTCGCCGGTGCGGTCGTGCAGCAGCGCGCCCTCCTCCCAGGTGTCCCAGAGCCCGGCGACCACCTCGAGGAACTCGTCGGCGCGGTCGTAGCGCTCGTCGTGGCCGAGGTGCGCCTCGATCCCGAAGTTCTGCGCCTCGCTGTCGTTCACCGAGGTGACCACGTTCCAGGCGGCCCGGCCCGCGGAGAGGTGGTCCAGCGTGGCGAAGGTGCGGGCCACGTGGAACGGCGGGTAGTAGGTGGTGGAGTAGGTGGCGCCGAGCCCGATCTTCGAGGTGGCCTGGGCCAGCACGCCGAGCACGACGCTGAGGTCCAGCTTCACCGGGCGGGCGCCGTAGCGCACCGCCTCGGCCACCGAGCCGCCGTAGATGCCAGGCATGGCCAGCCGGTCGTCGAAGAACATGAGGTCGAAGCAGCCTTCCTCGAGCTGCCTGCCGACCTTGGCGTAGTAGGACGCGTCCAGGTACCCGTGCTCGGTGGCCGGGTGCCGCCACGACCCCGAGTAGACCGAGGTACTGCCCGCCTGCATGAATGCGACCAGCGTCATCCGGTCGTCTCGTCTCGCTGTCATGGAAGGAATTTAACATCTGATATATCAGATGCCAACCCTTACATGCGTTCGTTGCTACACTCCGGCGCATGGCTGGTTCGGTCGACATCGCGGGCACCGTGCGGGAGCGGGCGGCGCGGGAGCTGCGCGATCGCATTCTCACCGGGGTCATGGCGCCGGGGTCGCGGATCGACCTGGACGCCATCACCGAGGAGTTCGCGACCTCGCGTACCCCCGTCCGGGAGGCGCTGCTGGAGCTCTCCTTCGAGGGGCTGGTGCGGGTGGCGCCGCGCAGCGGGATCACCGTCATCGGGATCGGCGCCGACGACGTGCGCGACAGCTTCACCCTGCTCGGAGTGCTCACCGGGCAGGCGGCGGCCTGGGCCGCTGAGCGCAGCACCGAGGCCGAGCTGGCGCGGCTGCGCGAGTTGGCGGCGGAGGTGGCGGCGCGGTCGGGGGACGATGCGATCGGGGCGGCGAACTGGCGGTTCCACCAGGCGATCCACCGGGCCGCGCACTCGCCCCGGCTGCTCACCCAGATCAAGCAGGCGGCCCGGGTGGTGCCGACGAACTTCCTGCGGCTCTTCCCGGATCACGAGAAGCACTCGCTGCACGAGCACGACGAGCTGCTGGACGCGCTGGAGGCGCGGGATGCCGATGCCGCCCGGCGGATCGCGGAGCGGCATGTGCTGGAGGCGGGGATCTCGCTGGCGGCGTGGTTGGAGAACGGGGGCGCCGCGGGCTGAGCGGCATCGCCGCGGTCAGCGCCCGGCAGGCTCGGCGGAACCGGATTCCGCGGTGGGCACCGGCGTCGCGGAGCCGATCTCGGCGGCGGGCGGCGGTGCGGCCGGCGAGTCCGCGCGGCCGACTTCGGCGGCGGGCAGCGCCGCGGGGTCGGTTTCGGCAACGGGCGGCGCCGTGGGGTCGGTGTCGGCGGCGGGCGGCGGTGCGGGGTCGCTCTCGGCGGCGAGGAGTCTCGCGAGGGCGCCGGTGCGGGCGGTGCGGAGTTCGGCGGGGGTGCCGATGGCGGTGATGCGGCCCGCGTCGACGACGGCGACGCGGTCGGCGCGGGCGAGCTGGGTGCGCAGATCGTGGCCGATGACGACGACCGCGGCGCCGGTGCGGCGGCGGTAGGCGTCCACGTGGTCGAGGATGCGGCCCGCGGTGGGGGCGTCGAGCGCGGTGGTGATCTCGTCGCAGAGCAGCACCCGCGGCTCGGCGAGCAGCGCCCGCGCCAGCGCGGCGCGCTGCAGCTGCCCGCCGGAGAGCCCGGCCGGGTACCGGCGCAGCTGCTCGCCGGTGAGCCCGAGCTCGCCGAGCAGCTCGGCCGCGGCTTCCCGCGCCGCCGCCCGGCCCATGCCGCGCAACCGGATCCCGGTGTCGGCGACCTGGTCCAGCACCACCCGGCGCGGATCGAAGGAGGCCGCCGACTCCTGCCACACGTACTGCACCGCCGCGATCAGCGCCCGGCTCCGGCGGCGCAGCGGCGGCATCCGCTCCCCGTCGACCAGCACCGCCCCGCGCCGCGCCGCGACCAGTCCGGCGACACACCGCGCGAGCGTCGACTTCCCCGCCCCGGACACCCCGACGACCCCGAGCAGCTCGCCGGAGCGCACCGCCAGCTCGACCCCGCTCAGCACCGGAACCCGCCCGCGCACCACCGACACCCCGCTCAGCCGCAGCACCACCGGCCCCGACGGCACCGGCGAATTCGCGGCCTGCACCGTCGGTTCCGCGGGGGCGACATGCACGGTCTCGTCACCCACCCGCGCCACGAACGGATCGTGCGTCACCAGCAGCACCGACCTGCCCTCGCCGCGCAGCCGCTCCAGGCTGCGCACGAGCGCGCGCCTGGCGATGGTGTCCAGCCCGACGGTCGGCTCGTCCACCACCAGCAGCCGCGGCCGGGCGGCCAGCACCTGGGCCAGCGCGAGCCGGGCCCGCTCCCCGCCGGAGAACTCGAACGGGAAGCGGCGCAGCATGGCGTCGAGCCCGGCCGGGTCGAGCTCGAAGGCGACGGTGGCCAGGATCTCCGCGATCCGCGCCCGGCGCGCGCGGCGGTCGCGGGCCTCGGGGTGGTGCAGCGCGACCAGCTCGCCGAGCGCGGCGCCGATCCGGCGCGCCGGGTTCAGGGTGGCGGCGGCGTGCTGCGGCAGGTACCCGACCCGGACTCCCGCCGCGACCCGGATCTCCCCGGTGATCGCGACCCCGGGCGGCACGGCGCCCGCCACCGCCGCGGCGATGGTGGTCTTGCCCGCACCGGAGGGGCCGAAGAGCGTGACGATCCGCCCGGCGGGCACGGCGAACCCGATATCGGCCAGCAGCACCGTGTTTCCCGCGCTCGCCGTCAGGCCGCGCACCGTGACCAGCGGCTCAGCCACGGCGGCTCCGCTCGGCCAGGCGCAGCGCGACGGTGCGCGGGTCGGTCAGCAGGTCGTCGGCGAGCAGGTTGATGCCGACCACGAGCAGCACGATCAGCCCGGCGGGCAGCGCGACCGCCAACGGGGCGGTGGTCAGCGCGTCCTTGTTGGCGGCGACGGCGACCGCCCAGTCCGGTGCGGTGGTGTCGAAGCCGAGGCCGAGGAAGTTGGCCGAGGCGAGGAAGTAGACGGCGGCGGTGAAGCGCAGCGCGATATCGGCGGCGAGCGGGCGGGCCAGTTCGCGGACGGCGTAGCGGCCGTAGCGGTACCTGGCCGGTTGCCCCTGCATGCGCAGCGCCGCCATCACCGGCCCGCGTACCACCGAGCGCGCGGCCATCCGCACGAAGCGGGCGCTCGGCGCCACCAGGGCGAGCGCGATGGCGCCCGCGACCGCCACCGGCGCGCCCTCGGTGCGCAGCGCCGCGACCATGATGAGCAGCAGCGAGGGCAGGCAGAGCAGGACGTCGATCGGGCGCATGAGCAGGTCGTCCACCCAGCGCCGCCCGGTGGCGGCCGCGGTGACGCCGATGAGGAAGCCCGCCAGGTAGGCGATGAGCACCGTCGCCGCCGCGACCAGCAGGAAGGTGCGGCCGCCGGTGAGCGCGGTGGCGAGGACGTCGCGGCCGAGCCGGTCGGTCCCGAACGGGGACCACTCCGACGGCCCGAACGGCGCCTGCCTGGCCCGCGGCGCCGACGCCGCGAGCACCGGTCCGACCAGCGCGAAGAACACCGGGATCGCGAGGCACGCAACGGCGATTGCCCGCCGGAACGACGACCTCACTCCCCCACCCCGTCCGCCGAGCACGGCACCATGCGCTGCCCGGCCAGGTCGATCAGCAGGTTGATGCCGATGGCAATGGTCCCGGTGACGGCGACGATGGCGAGGATCACCGGCTCGTCCCGGTTGCCGATGGCCCCGATCAGCTCGGAGGCGATCCCGGGCACCACGAACACCGCCTCGACGATGAGCACCCCGGAGAGCAGCCCGTCCCCGGTGCGGCCGAGCTCCTGCATCGCGGGCGCCAGCGCGTTCGGCGCGATGTGCCGGAGCAGCAGCGAGCGGCGGCGCACGCCGAGCCTGCGCGCCTGCGCGATGTACGGCTGCTCCAGCACGTCGACCACCCCGGCCCGCACTAGCCGGACCAGCGGCGCCGCCACCCGCGCCACGATCACCGCGAGCGGAAGCACCAGGTACTCCGGCCGCCGCAGCACGGTCTCCAGGTCGGCGCCGATGAAGGTCGCGGGCAGCAGCCCGAGATCCAGGGCGAGCCAGCCGACCAGCAGCACCGCGAGTACGAAATCGGGCACCGAGTCCACCGCGATGCTCACCGTCGTCACCGCCCGGTCCAGCCACGAGCCGGGGTGCAGCCCCGCCGCGAACCCGGCCAGCACCACCAGCGGCAGCAGCAGCGCCAGCGCGAGCACGGCGAGCAGCCCGGAGACGAGCAGCGGCCCGGCGATCAGCTCCGCGACCGGCTCGCCATTGGCGTACGAGGTGCCGAAGTCGCCGGTCGCCGCGTTCCCGAGCCAGTCGAGGAAGCGCTGCGCGGGCGCGATGTCGAGCCCGAGCAGCTCCCGGTTGGCGGCCCGCTGCTCGGCGCCGAAGACGTCGCTGTTCTGCACGTCGGCGGCGTCGCCCGGCATGAGCAGCGCGAGCCCGAACACCAGCACCAGCAGGATGCCGAGCTGCGCCACCCCGATCCCGGTGCGGCGCAGCAGGAACCGCGCGAACGGCCGCTCAGCGGATCGCGACCACGACACGGTCGTCGCCGTACTGCCAGACCGTCCCGGCCTCCGCGAACCCTGCCTCGCGGGCGAAGGCCAGGTAGTCGTGCGCGGTGGGCTTGTCGTGCACGGTGTGCTCGAACCCGCCCGCGCGCAGCCGCACCAGCTCGGCCAGCTCCGGCGCCGCCTCGACCGCGGCCCACCAGGCCTGCCAGTCCTCGGCGGCGGCGGCGCCGGTGCGCCCGGCCCGACGCCTGGTCACGGCCCTGGCGAGCGCGTCGAGCCGCGGCCCCTCCTCTCCCTCGTAGAGGTGGTCGCCGTCGAGGAAGAGCCCGCCCGGCTCCAGCGCCTTCGCGCAGACCGCGATGAGCTGCCGCAGCGGCTCCCGGTTCATCCAGTGCAGCGCGGTGGTGCTGACGAAGGCGTCCGGCGCGCGGTCCAGCTCGAGCCGCTCGAACCAGTCCGGCTGCCGCAGGTCGGCGGCGACCGCGCGGAAGCGCTCCGCGGGCAGGGTGCGCTCGGCGAGCGCGAGCAGCAGCGGGTCGGCGTCCACCCCGACGACCGTCGATTCCGGGAAGCGGTCGAGCAGCCGGGCCGCGAGCGTGCCCGGCCCGACCCCGAGGTCGACGATCAGCGGGTCCAGCCTGCCGACCAGCTCGGCCACGACGTCGCCGAGCACCTCGAAGCGCTGCTCCCGGTCCGGCATGTAGTGCTCCTGCTGCCGGTCCCAGCGCCGCACCCAGTACTCGGCGCGCTCGGCGCTCAATGCGGCGGCGCTCACGCGGTCACCCCGTCGAAGCGGGCCCAGGCGTGCGAGTTCGGCACCGTGGCCGGGGTGTTCCCGAACCCGGCGCGCGCGGCGCTGATCCACGGTGTCTCGGCGAAGAACACGAATCCTCCTCGGTCGTGCAGTATCTCGTGCATGGAGCGGTAGAGCGCGGCCCTGGCATCGGCGGTGGCGGTGGTCTGCGCCCTGGCGTAGAGCGCGTCGAACTCCGGGTCGGCCCAGCGGGTGCGGTTCTGCGGCGCGCCGGTGATCAGCCGGGACGCGAAATGGTTCGGGATCGGCAACGGGCCGGACTGGCCCATGGTGAGCGCGCCGGTCTCCAGCGCGTCGGTGTAGTAGCTGTCCTTGGAGCCGATCACCACGTTCACCCGCACCCCCGCGGCGGCCGCCTGCTCGGCGAAGAGCCGGGCCGCCTCGACGAAGCCGTTCGCCACCGGCGCGGTGAACAGGTCGAAGGAGAGGTCGCGGACCCCGGCCCGCGCCAGCAGGCGACCGGCCTCGTCCGGGTCGTAGGGGTGCGCGGGCAGCTCGGCGGAGTACTGGAAGCCGCGGCCGAACACGTCGGTGCCCGGCTCGCCCATCCCCTCCAGCGCGACCTTCACCAGCTCGGCGCGGTCGACCAGGCGCATGAGCGCGCGCCGCACGTCCGGCTTGTCGAAGGGCGGGCGGTCGGTCTTCATGGCGAAGAACAGGATTCCGCTGCCGGGGGTGGTCTGCACGGTGACGTCGTCGCGCCCGGCCAGTGCCCGGCTCGCCACCGGGTTCAGGTTGTCCGCGAAGTCGATCTCGCCGCCGCGCAGCGCGTTCAGCCTGGCGTCCGGCTCGGCGCTGACGATCCGCAGCTCGCCGACGGCGGGGGCGCCGTCCCAGTACTGCTCGTTGGCGGTGGCGACGAAGGTGCGGCCCGGCTCGAACTCGCGGAAGACGAAGGGCCCGGTGCCGACCGGCCGCGCGAAGTCGACCGCGCCGTTCTTGACGATCTTGGTGCCGTACCCGGCGAGCGCGATCGGGAAGTCGAACGACGGCTGCCGCAGCACCAGCTCGACGGTGCGCGGGTCCACCGCGCGGGAGAGCCCGAGATCGACCGGGGCCAGCGAGGTGGCCGCGACGAAGGGGCGGCGCTGGGCGGGCCCGAGCACCCTGGCGATGGTGTACAGCACGTCGTCGGCGCCGAAGGCGGTGCCGTCGTGCCAGCGCGCCTCGCGCAGCGCGATCCGCCACCGGGTGCCGTCCGCGTTCGGCTCGGCCGCGAGCGCCAGCCGCGGGATCGGCGTCATGGTCTCGTCGACCTCGAAGAGCCCGTCGTAGACCGCCTTCATCCTGGCCTCGTCGACGAAGAGCGTGTTCACCCCCGGATCGATGCCCTCGCCCGCGCCGGAGCCCTGGAAGGCCGCGGTGAAGGTGCCGGTGTCCACCGCGGGGCGGGAGCTGCCGCACCCCGCCGCGAACGCGCCTGCCGCGGCGGCGGTTCCGAGCAGGAATGCCCGACGCCCGAATCCCATGACCCGACTCCCTTCGCGTGCGGCGCACGCGAAGGGGCAGCAGCGAACGCGCCGCGGCCCGATGGAGAGGACGGCGCATCCGGCGCCGACCATATCCGCGTGGCCGCGACCGTTTCCGATACAGCGACCCGCGGGTATCTGGCTTCGGCTCGGACGAGCCTCACAGTTGCGGGACAGCCCCGGAATCACACCGGTCTTCCCCGCGGGACACCGACATCATAAGCACGGCCGAAACCGGATGTCCGGTTCGCCGGGTCAGGCTGCGGGCGCCTGCAGGATGCCGAGCACCCGCTTGGCGGCGGCGTTGAACCGGCCCAGGTTCACCGTCGGCGCGCTGGTGACCACCAGCAGCAGCGTGGAGCTGAGCGGGAAGACCCCGACGCAGCCGCGGTCGGCCTCGAAGACCGCGGACTGCAGCCTGCCCTGGGTCACCAGGCTGGTGAAGTGGTCCCCGATGCCGATGGCGGCGGCGGCCATGGCCGAGCTGCGCATGGCGATCGAATCGCCGTGCGTCATCTGCCCCGAGACGTCGTCGGCCGCGACCACCAGCCCGTCCCGGCTGGTCATGACGGCGTGCTCGACGTCGGGGATCTCCTCGCAGGCGCGCTGCAGCAGCATCCCGACGGCACGCGGGTCGCCGAGGGCGATCTCGTGCCGGTCGAACGCCCGGCTCACAGCCGGATCGCCTGCTCGATCCGGCGCAGCTGGTGGCGGGCCAGCGCCAGGTTGCCGCGCGACTTGTCCAGCGCCAGGTAGAGGAAGAGCTCCTCGCCGTCGTTCCGGACCAGCGGCATGATCAGGTGGTACTGCGCGTTGAGGGTGACCAGGATGTCCTGGACGTTGTCCCCGAGCTGCAGCGCCTCGACCGCGCGCAGCTTGGCCCGCAGCACCTCGGTGTTCAGCGCGCCCGCCATGTCCAGGTCGAAGAGTTGATTGCCGCCCTGCTTCCCCAGCAGCATCCCGCTGCGCATGTCCACGAGGGCGATGCCGATGGCGCCGTCCACGCTCATGCCGTCCCGCAGTGCGTCGTCGAGCTTCATATCTGGTGCACTCCTGAATCCCTGCGCGGACGTCATCTCGGGTCGCCTGCGGTGGGACAGTCTCGGTACCGCCCGGAGGGCACGCTCGTCATTCATCATGGCTATGAACGCGCCTCCAAGCGGGCGTCATGTTTTGTGGCGAAAACTCAGAAAACCGGTCGGTTCTCATGAGCAGCGACAGCTTAGCAACGACCTTCGGGTTGGTCGATACTTCAAAAACTTGACTTATGGTCTGAAATAAGTCCTTTTAAATAGGACGAAGCCCGCAATTCCGGGGTGATCCCACAGCGGTGCCAACGCGCCTACCTGGGAGTTCATCCACGCAGGTCAGCACGCTTTCCGGATTTGCGAAGACAGTGAACGGCGGCGCTAAACGTGATGCCGATCACAAAAATCGACCATACAGCATGCAATTCCTGCGACGCCGCAGGAAATTAACTGGTCGAGTGCCCAGGGACTGTGATCAGCGGCGCAATACTCGGCGGCTGCCAGCCCAGCGCGGGCGCGACCAGCTCGACCGCGTCGTGCAGGATCTGCTCGTACTCGGCGCGGTGGAACTCGTAGGGCAATTCCAGGCGCAGCTCGGTGGTCTCGGCGAGCACCGGGTCGGCGTGCAGCCGCTGCACGATCTCCGCGGCGGGGCCGACCAGGTCGGGGGCGAAGAGCACGCGGCGCTCGCCCTGCGGGGCGAGGGTGCGCTCGCGCCTGGACTCGGCGTAGCGGCGGTACCGCTCGCGGGTGGCGCGGTCGGCGCCGTCGGTGGGGACGATGACCCGGCCGACGGCGACCCGGCCCGGCCGCGCCGGGTCGATCCGCTCCCGGTAGGCGGCGATGAGCGCCAGCTGGCTCGCGCCGAAGTCGTCGCTCTGCTCGCCGAGCACGATATTGCCGGTGAGCAGGTTCAGCCCGCGCTCGCCCGCCCAGCGCACCGAGCGGCCGCTGGAGCCGCCGTACCAGAGCCGGTCGATCAGCCCGGGGCTGTGCGGTTGCAGCCGGGGGCGCTGCGTGTTGCCCGGCGAGTGGATGACGGTGTCGGGGCCGCCCAGGTACCCGCCGCGCAGGTTCTCGACCAGCCGCTCGATCCTGGTGTAGGAGAGGTCGTAGGAGCGCCAGTCGCCGTCGAAGACCAGGTCGCCCATGAGCTCGGCGTGCGGCGGGGTGCCCGCGCTGAACCCGGGCTGCAACCGGCCGCGGGAGAGCACGTCGGCCAGCGCCAGGTCCTCGGCCAGCCGGAACGGGCTCTCGTAGCCGATGGGAATGACCGCGGAGCCCAGCTCGATCCGGGTCGTGCGCTGCGCCGCCGCGGCCAGGAAGACCGCCGCCGAGCCGACGCCGTGCTCCAGGTGCCGCTGCCGGATCCAGCCGCCGTCGAAGCCGAGCCGCTCGCCGTACTCGAAGAGCCGGAGCGTGTCCGCCAGCCCGGTGTACGGGTCGTCGTCGGCGAAGTTGCCCGGGGTGAGGAAGGCGAGAGTGGTGACGCTGGTCGGCACCCTGCCAGGAAACCCGCGCGAGCACCGCGCCGCCACCGTTGCGTTCAGCCGGATTCGATCGTCCGGCGGTGCATCCGGCCGCTCGCCCGGGTGGTCACCCTGACACCGGCCGCCCGGTGTCAGCCGCGGGGCGGAGGACGGCGGTGGGATCGTCCGCCGAATGGTGGATGCCGGAAGGGCGCGCCGGGCCTAGGATTCAGAGCAAACGACCGGCACGCGAACAGCAGGAGCGATCAGTGGACGCCGACACATCCCGCGACGAGCTCGACCGCACGGTGGACGCCGCCGCCGCGGGCGACGGCGCGGCGCTGCGCCGGCTGCTCGACCGGGTGCGCCCGCTGGTCACCCGCTACTGCCGGGCCCGGCTGGAGGCGGGCGCCGCCGACACCGTCGCCACCGGCGTCTGCGCCGAGCTGCTCACCGCGCTCCCCCGCTTCCGCGAGTCCGGCGGCTCCTTCCTCGCCTTCGCGTACCGGATGACCTCGCGCGCCGTCGCCGACGCGGTGCGCCGCCGGGGCGCGCGCAGCCAGGAGCCACTGGCGAACCTCCCGGAGAAGCAGCGCGAGGTGCTGGTGCTGCGGCTGGTGCTCGGGCTCTCCGCGGATCAGACCGCCAGCGCGCTGCACACCACCACCGGCGCGATCCGGGTCACCCAGCACGAGGCGCTGGACGCGCTGCGCAGCACGCTCGCCGCCGCCTGAGCCGGATCAGCGCCGCTCCCACGGGATCTGCTCGCAGCGGGCGGGGGCGGCGGCCGAGGGATGGGCTCAGCGGGAACCGAACTCGGGGGGCTCGAAGGAGCGGACCGGGGGCGGTTCGCCCGCGAACTTCTCCACCTGGACCAGGCAGCTGTTCGGCGACGGCCCCTGGGCCAGCGGGCTGGTGCCGATGTCGGGGGTGACGGCGTTCGGGTTGCCGTGCCGTTCCAGGCCGAGTTCGTCGTCCGGGTCGAACCAGGCGCCGGTGGCGATCTGGGCGACGCCGGGGAGCAGGGCGTCGGAGACCACGACCCCGGCCAGGAAGGCACCGCGGTCATTGAAGACGCGGACCAGGTCGCCCGCGCGCAGGCCGCGGGCGGCGGCGTCGGCGGGGTGCAGGCGCAGCGCTTCGCGGTCGGCGATCTTGGCGTCCCGGCTGGTCGGGCCGTTGTCGAGTTGGCTGTGCAGCCGGGTGGCGGGCTGGTTGGAGAGCAGGTGCAGCGGGAAGCGTTCGGCGCGTGGGTCGCCGAGCCACTCGCGGTCCGGGTACCAGGCGGGGTGGCCGAGCAGGTCGCCCCCGGCGGCGACGGCCCGCGAGTAGATCTCGATCCGGCCCGAGGGGGTGCGCAGCGGGTGCCGCTCGGGGTCGGCGCGGAAGCGTTCCAGGTCGTGTTCGCGCTCGGGGAGCTGCGGGCGCAGGTCCAGCGGCGGGCCCGCACGGAAGTCGCGGTAGGCGGGGAGCTCGATTCCCGCCGCGGCGGCGTCGGAGCGGGTCGTCTCCCAGGTGTGCTCGACCCACTCGGCGGTGCTGCGCCCGGCGGTGAAGGCGGCGCCGAAGCCGAGCCGCTCGGCCAGCGCGGCGAAGACGGCGTGGTCGTCGCGGGCCGCACCGTAGGGCTCGAAGACCGGGTGCATGGGGGTGAGCCAGTGGTCGCTGCTGCTGCCCGCGAAATCTTCGCGCTCCAGCGCGGTGGTGACCGGGAAGACGATGTCGGCGTGTCTGGCGGTGGCGGTCCAGCTGTGCTCGTTCACGATGACCGTGCCGGGGCGGGTCCAGGCGCGGCGCAGCCGGTTCAGGTCCTGGTGGTGGTGGAAGGGGTTGCCGCCCGCCCAGTAGACGAGGTCGATCTCCGGGTAGACGTGGTCGGCGCCGTTGTAGCGGTACCGCTGCCCCGGGCGCTCCAGCAGCTCGGTGATCCGCGAGACCGGGACGGTGTCCGGCACCGGGTTCGGCCCCTGCGGGACGGTGCCGATCGGGAAGGGCGGCACCCGGCGCTGCAGCGTGGTCCCCTTGCCGACCCCCGACCCCATCTGCACGCCGCCGCCGGGCAGCCCGATGTACCCCAGCGCGGCGGCCAGCGCCCAGGCCGCCCAGTACGGCTGCTCGCCGTGGCGGGCGCGCTGCACTGCGTAGGAGAGCCCGATCAGGCTGCGGCCCGCGGCGAGTCTGCGGGCCAGTGCGCGGATCTCGGCGGCGGGGACGCCGGAGAGCTCGGCCGCCCACTCCGGGGTCTTGGGCACCCCGTCGGCGCCGCGGACGTAGCGCGCGAACTCGTCGAAGCCGGTGGTGTAGCGGGCCAGGAAATCGTCGTCCTGCAACCCTTCGGCGAGCACCGTGTGCACCAGCGCCAGCAGCACCGGCACGTCGGCGTTCGGGCGGCAGGGCAGCCAGCGGGCGCCGACGGCGGCGTCCACATCGTCCCGGATCGGCCCGACGTGCACGATCTCCACCCCGGCGGCACCGAGTTCGGCCAGGTGCCCGCGGTCGTCGTGCGCGCCGAGCCCGCCGGGGTTGACCTGGGTGTTGCGGCTCGGCGCGCCACCGAAGAGCACCAGGCAGCGGCAGTGCTCGGCCACCTCGGCGGTGGTCGGCGCCTGCTTGCCCGCGTAGTAGGCGTTCAGCCCGATGATGTGCGGCACCACCACCTCGGCGGCGGCGAAGGAGTAGGTGTCGACCGAAGCGGTGTACCCGCCCGCCAGCCCGAGGAAGCGGTGCAGCTGGCCGGGCGCGTGGTGGAAGCGGCCCGCGCTGGCCCAGCCGTACGAGCCGCCGTAGATCGCGCGGTTGCCGTGCGCGGCGATGGTCCCGCGCAGCGCGGCGGCGGCGAGGTCGAGCGCCTCGTCCCACCCGACCTCGACGAACGGCTCGCGGCCGCGGCCCGCGCGGTCCCGGTCGCGCAGGTAGCCGCGCCGGACCGCGGGGCGGGCGATCCTGACCCCCGGGTCCCGCGCGGCGGCCAGCGACCGGCCGATCGGCGACGGGGCCGGGTCGGAGTCCGCGGGGCGGACCGCGATCCCGCCGTCCGGCGCTGGTCCGACCAGGTAGTTTCCCCAGTGCGTCGCGGTCAGTCGCGGTTCCGGCATCTGCTCCCCCCTCTGGTTCCAGCGAAACCTCGAGGTTACCGGCGCTCGGAATCGGACCGGGCCGACTGGGCCCCGGGCGATGCCGGGCCGCACCGACTGCGCACTGCGGAGGCCGCATCCGACTGCTCGCTGCCGATCCGCGCAGCGTGCGAGGTGTGTGCCCGCTACTCGATCCGCACCGGCACGTGCGTCCAGCCCGCGACGCTCGTCTCCCGCGACCGGCGCAGCCCTGCTCGGTCCACGGCGAACGACGGCATGGCGTCGAGCATGGCGTCCAGCCCGATCCGCCCCTCCAGCCGGGCCAGCGCGGCGCCGAGGCAGCGGTGGATGCCGTAGCCGAAGCCGAGGTTGTTGCCGCTGAACGGGCGGGTGATGTCGAAGCGCTCGGCGTCCGGCAGCGAGCGCGGGTCCCTGGTGGCGGCGGCGAGCAGCATGAGCACCGGGCGGTGCGCCGGGATCGTGCGGCCGTGCAGCGTGACGTCGCGCCGGGTGTAGCGCACGTCGTACTGCACCGGCCCCTCGTACCGCAGCACCTCCTCGAAGGCGCCTGCCAGCAGCGAGCGGTCCGCGCGCAGCGCCCGCCACTGCTCGGGGTGCTCGCCGAAGAGCACCGCCGCGCTGCCGAGCAGCTTGGCCACGGTCTCCGCGCCCGCCCCCGCGAGCAGCGAGATGAAGCCGAGGATCTCGCGGTCGGTGAGCCGAGTGGCGCCGCCCTCCTCGCGCTCCACTTCGACCTCGATCAACCTGCTGATCATGTCCTCCCGCGGCCGCGCCCTGCGCTCGGCGATCAGCGCGGCGTAATACCCCGTGCTGGCCTCCGCGGCCGCCCGCCCCGCCGCGCTCATCCCCATCTGCCCCGGCTCGCGCTCCAGCGGCGTCGCCAGCCACTGCCGCAGCTGCTGCCGATCCGCCTGCGGCACACCGAGCATGGTGGTGATCACCTCGATCGGGAAGAGGTTCGAGTACTCCGCGACCACGTCGAACCGCGCACTGCGCAGCCGGTCGGCGAAGGCGCGCACGGTCTCCCGGATCATCGGCTCCAGCCCGGCGATGGCACGCGGGGTGAAGACCGCGCTCACCAGCTTGCGCATCCTGGTGTGCTGCGGGGGATCCATCATGATGATCATGGGAATCCGCTGCTCCGGTGGCTCCGGGGCGAGCACCTGCTCCAGGGTCACCCCGCGGCCCGAGGAGAAGGTGTCGAAGTCCTTCATTCCGGGGACCACATCGGCGTAGCGGGAGAGCGCCCAGAAGCCGTAGCGGGCGCTGTGGTACACCGGCGCTTCGTCGCGCAACCGGCGGTAGACGGCCTGCGGGTCGTCGTGGAATGCGGCGGAGAAGGGATCGAATTCGATGGCGTCGTCGGCGACGAGCGAGTGATTCATGGCGTGCCTCTTGTCTGTCCGGCCGCTGCCAGGATTACACTTCTTACAGATTACGTAAAGGTTGTAAAGTGCCCTCGATTTCCTCCGCCGACCACGGAACCCGCACCCGCATCCTCCGGGCAACCTTCGAGGTGCTCGGGCGCAAGGGGTACGGCAAGCTGAGCCTCTCCGATGTGGCCGCGCAGGCGAAGGTCTCGCGACCGACGCTGTACCGGTTCTTCGCCTCCAAGGCCGAGCTGCTCGCCGCGTTCGGGGCATACGAGACGGCCAATATCGAGGCGGGGCTGCGTGCCGTCACCGACGGACTGGAAGGCCCCGCCCGGCTCGACGCGGTGCTGCGGTACATGGTGGAGCACCAGGCGTCGTACTCGCTGAGCCGCCTGGTCGACATCGAGCCGGACTACGTGCTGGTACAGCTCGAGCGGGTGATCCCGATCATGCGGAGGTTGCTGGAACCGGTGGTGACGCAGGGTGATCCGCGGATCGTCGCGGGAACGGTGGTGCGGGTCGCGGTCGCGCACTACCTGGTGGGCGGGGACGATCGGGCCGAGTTCCTGGCACAGCTGCGGCAGGCGGCGGGAATCGGCGCGCCCTGAACCCTCCTATCGCGCCATCGAAAGCGGGAATGCAGCGGCTCCGCGCCGCCCGCGGTTCACCCGCCGCTGGTCGAATGGGGTGGCATCGTCCGCGAGGAAGGAAGAGGCCATGACCAGCACCGATACGCACGCCGATGAGACCGTCGGCAAGCGCGTCACCGAGTTGACCACGATCTTCGAGCGGGGGCTGACCGAGAATCTCGGAGTCGGCGCGTCGCTGGGGATCCGGCTGGAGGCGGCGGGCGAGGGGTACACCCGCTACTACCTCGACCCCAACCCGGCGACGATCAACGCCATGTTCACGGTGCACGGCGGCGTGCTCGCCACGCTCATGGACACCGCCATGGGGAGCGCGGTCTTCACCAGGCTCGGCGACGGCGTCGCGTACACCACGCTGGAGCTCAAGCTGAACTTCATCCGGTCGGTGACGCTGGACGGGTCGCGGCTGACCTGCGCGGCGAACGCCGTGCACATCGGCCGCCGCACCGCGACCGCGGAGGGCAGGATCACCGACGCCGCGGGCAAGCTGATCGCGCACGGCAGCACCACCATCCTGGTGCTCCAGCCGGAGCAGTGACCGCGCGACGGCCCCCGCCCAGGGGGGCGGGGGCCGTCGGGTTCTCAGGCCACGGTGCGGCACTCGTCGATGAAGCGCACCAGCTCGCCGAGGCGGTCCGACTTCGCGTCCACCGCGCGGTCGATCACCTTGATCAGGTGCTCGTACGCCTCGGTGTGGTCGTAGGAGGCCACGTCGGCGATCTGCAGCGCCCAGCGCCAGTAGCCGCGCATCGTGTCCGCCAGCGGCATGCGGAAATGGGCGATGACGTCGCGCAGCGGGTCGACCACGTCGTCGCCGTGCACCCGCAGGTAGCGGCCGACCACGTCGGCCATGAAGCTGAAGTGCCGCGCCTCGTCGCGGGCCAGCCTGCCGAGCACGGCGGTGAGCACCGGTTCGGCGACCACGTCGCGCAGGTGCTGGTAGTACATCTGCGTCGCCTTCTCCTGCACCAGGGCGTAGGCGAAGAACTGCACCGGGTGGTCGTAGGGCAGGTCGAACGGCTTGCGCCCCTCGATGGCGAGTTCGTCGCGCAGGGCGCCGCGCTCGGCGATGCCCGCGGCGTCCTGGTAGCGGGCCAGCGCCCTGGCGTGCGTGTCCTCCTCCAGCGCCCAGCGCACGGTGAAGTGGTAGAGCTCGCGGTTGTGCGTGAAGGTGGCGAGGTCGACGGTGTCGTCCACCGGGAAGTGCCGGTGGTAGACGTCGAAGTAGCCGGGCAGGTGGTCCTCGATCAGGGTGACGAAGCGGACGGCGGAGCGCTGCCCGTCGGTGAGCCGGTCGGCGTCGGCGCGCGCCCAGTCGAAGGCGGTCTCCACGTCCCAGGCGCGGGCGGCGGGCGAGGCCGCGAGGAAGCCGTCCACCGCGGCCGCGACCTCGGTCACCGGAATGAGCCCGCTCACCGGGAGTTCCTACAGGTCAGCGCGTAGTGCTTGGTGGTGTAGCCCCAGCCGGCATTGGCGATCCCGAGGTAGTGGCGCAGTTGCTCGGCGAGGCCGGGGCGGTGTGCGTCGATGCGCTCGGCGGCGGCGTCCACGTTCGCGATCCAGTCCTCGATGGTGCGGTGGTAGTGCGCGGTGAGGTCGTCGACGGCGACGATCGAGAAGCCGGCGTTCTCGGCGGCGGCCAGCAGGTCGGAGAGCGGGCGCAGGTCGCCCCAGCCGAAGATGTCCTCCCGGACGAACTCGGTGCCCGCCCTGGTGTCGAAGGCGTTGCGCGCGGCGGCGTTCCGGAAGCAGCTCTCCGAGACGTACAGCGAGCCGCCGCGTTTCAGCACCGACCTGGCCCGGCGGAAGACGGCGTCCAGGTCCGGCATGTGCACGATCGAGCCGAGCAGCGTCACCGCGTCGAAGCTCCTCGCGGGCAGCTCCAGCTGCTCGAAGTGGCCGACCCGGGTGTGCACCCGGTCGGCCACCCCGCGCGCGGCGGCCTGCTCGGCGATGTAGCCGTGCTGGCGCGGCGCCGGGCTGATCCCCGTCGTCTCGCAGCCGAACTCCTGCGCCATGAACAGGATCAGCGACCCCCACCCGCAGCCGACGTCGAGCAGCCGCTCGCCGCCGGTGAGGCCGAGCCGGTTCGCCACGAACCGCAGCTTGCGGCGCTGCGCCTGCTCGAGCGTGTCACCCTCCGACTCGTACAGCGCCGAGCTGTACTTGCGCAGCGGGTCCAGGAACTGCCCGAAGATGTCCGGGTCGAGGTCGTAGTGCTGATTGGTGTCGGCGGTCACGGTCACGCTGTGTCCATCCGGCGTGCGCGAGGGCCCCCCGTGGTGACGCTCCGCTACCGCCTGCGGGCCTGACTCGCTCACGCCGCTTCCTCACGCAGGGCGCGGTCCACCACGGTTACCACGTCGTTCAGGCTGGAGAGGCCGAAGACCTCCTCGTCCTCCATCTCGATGTCGAAGGCGCGCTCGATCTTGGCGACCATGCGCAGCACCCGCACCGAGTCCACCCCCTCCATGCCGCGCAGGTCGGCCTCGGGGCGCAGCCCGGCGGCGGGGATGCCGGTCTCGGCGGTGGCGATCTCGGTGACGGTGCGCAGGATGTCGGCGGTGCTGGTCATGGTTGAACTCCATTCGCGAGGGCATGGGCGAGCAGGGCGACCTCGTCGTCGCCGAGGGTGAGCTGGTGCCGCACATCGGCCAGCTCGAAGGGCTGGTAACCGGCGGTCGAGATGGCGCAGAGCGCGCCGTCGGCGTCCCGCACCTCGGCCGCGGCCCGGATCGGGCGGCCCGGCGGGGTGTCGGCGAGCGACGCCACGCAGTGGTAGTCGCGGTCGACCAGCAGCGGGGTGAGGAAGCGGGTGCGCTGGCTGACGGTGAAGGCCGGGTGCTGCCTGGCGAGCACGATGAGGTTGCCCATGAGTTCGTCGGCGATCACCCCGATCAGCCCGCCGTGCACCACCCCCGGGTAGGACTCGTAGGCGCGGCCGAGCCGGAAGTCGGTGCGCAGCCCCTCCGGGTCGGGGGTGAAGCGCAGCCGCAGCCCGCGGTCGTTGTGCGGGGAGCAGCCGAAGCACTGGTAGTCCGGGATGACCGACCACGGCACCCGCACGGTCGCCGCCACGATCAGGCGATCACGTCGGCGAGCGCGCGGCGCACCCGCGCGTTGCTGGAGAGGTCCAGCCCGGTCATGCTGCCGAAGGTGCGGCGGATCTTGTCGTGCAGCACGTCCAGCTCGCCCTCGGCCGCCACCTGCTCCAGGAACAGGTCGAACCCGGTGTCGATGGTCTCGTGGTCGCCGAGCTCGCTGATGCCCGCCTTGAAGGTGCTCACCGGGTGCTTGATCTTCGCCTCCGAGCTGTACACGTAGAGCGTCTCCAGCACCGACGGCAACTCCTCCGGCTTCTTCCGCAGCCGCTCGGTGGTGTAGTGGATGAACTCGCGGGCGTGCCCGGCCTCGTCCCGGCTCGCGCTGAGCAGCAGCCCCTTCAGCACCGGCTCCCGCACCCAGGCGGCGACCGCGCGGTAGATGTGGTTCACCGTGAGCTCGGAGATGATGTTGGTGGCCAGCGTCGCCGACGGCGTGGTCCCCGGCGCGTACGGCTCGCGCATGGCGTCGACCGCCTCGCCGTCCACCGCCTCGCCGACCGCGGCCAGCCAGGCCCGGAAGGCGTAGTGGTGCTGCACCTCCTGGTAGCCCCAGACCACGGCGAAGGTGGAGAAGTCGTAGTCGTCGACGAACTCGTTCAGGAAGCCGTGCACGGCCGCGATGACGTTGGACTCGCCCATCGTCGCGCTCTTGGCCAGGGTCACGTACTCGGGCTCGACCAGGCTCCGGTCGACGGCGCCGAGGTCGAGGTCGGCGAGGCGCCAGTGCAGGCGCTCGTAGTGGCGGAAGACGTCGTAACTGTGCACGGTTGCTCCGATTTCCGGTGGGGTCTACTGTCCGACGAGGCTGCGGGCGGCCTGGCGCTGCAGCTTGCCGCTGCTGGTCCGGGGAATGCTGCGCGGCGCGACCAGGTGCACCTCGACCGCGGTGAGCCCGAGCTCGACGCCGGTCGCCGCCCGGATCCGCTCGGCGAGCTGCTCGGCGGCGGCGCCGGTCAGCTCGGTCTCCGCGATCAGCGTGATGACGTCGGCGTCCGGCTCGGCCGCCGCGGTGCACCGGTTCCGGTACAGCCCGGGCACGCCGCGCACCGCGGCCTCGACATCCTGGGCGTAGTAGTTGACGCCGCGCACGGTGATCATGTCCTTGCAGCGGCCGGTGACGAAGAGCTCGCCCGCGCGCAGGTAGCCGAGGTCGCCGGTGCGCAGCCAGCCGTCGGCGAAGAGCCCGGCCACGCTCGCCGGGTCGGCGGTCAGGTAGCCGTCGGTGACCGACGGGCCCTGGATGAGGATCTCGCCGACCCCGCCGTCCGGCAGCTCGGTGCCGTCCAGGTCGACCACGCGCAGCCGCATCCCGGCCACCGGGGCGCCGACCCCGGCCACCGCCCGCGCGCTGGGCAGCTCCGGCGCCACCGGCAGCGCGACCGCGTCGTCGGCGAGCCAGGTGCGGTCCACCCACTCGAAGTGCGGGGCGCGGTGCAGCGGCGGAAAGGCGACGGCCAGCGTCGCCTCGGCCATGCCGTAGACGCCGAACATGGCGGTGTCGCCGAAACCCGCCGGCGCGAAACGTTTCCGGAAGGCGTCGACCACCTCGTAGGAGATCGGCTCGGAGCCGTTGAACGCGATCCGCCAGCGGCTCAGCTCGTAGCGGGTCACCTCGGCGGGCGGGACCGCGGCGAGCAGCGCCTCGTAGCCGAAGTTCGGCATGGCGGTGATGGTGGTGCCGGACTCGGCGAACTGCGCCAGCCAGCGCGCCGGGTCCTTGACGAAGGCGAGCGGCGACCACACGTGCGCCGGGATGCCGCGCAGGATCGCCGAGAGCGTGCCGAACAGCCCCATGTCGTGGAAGAGCGGCAGCCAGAAGCCACCGCGGTCGTCCAGGTCCAGCGCGATCCCGGTGCGGATGGCGCCCAGCCCGCTCAGCACATTGCGGTGCGTGAGCCGCACGCCCTTCGGGGTCGCGGTGCTGCCCGAGGTGAACTGCACGACGGCGAGATCGTCGGCGCCGAGCGCGGGCAGCAGGGTGTCCGCACTGTGATCCTCGGCCGTCAGCTCCTCGATATCCAGGAATCGCACGGTGGAATCACCGGCGAGCGCGGGCACCATCGCGGCGAAGCGGTGCGAGACCAGCACCGTGCGCATTCCGGCGGCCGCGGTGATCGCCTCGAGTCTCCGCGGGAAGGCGGCGGTCTGTTTCGCGCCCGCGGGCAGCGGCAGCGGAGTGGCGGCGCCGCCCGCGGCCGCGGCGCCGAAGAGCGAGACCAGGAATTCGGGTGCGTTCGGGCAGAGGATGCCGACCGGCTCGCCGCGGCCGACCCCGTACCGGACCAGCGCGGCGGCCAGCACGCCCGCGCGCCGGTGCAGCTCGGCATAGGGGACGGTCTCCGACACCGACCAGAACGTGGCGGGTACCGCGGGAAATTCGGCCGCGATTCCGGCCATGCGGCCGGGGAGAGTTTCGGCGAGATCCGCAGAATGCATGTCGGCAACGACACCAGCGAATTGTGACGGCACCGCGAATTCACTGTGAACGACGGCCTTCGATAAGGAAGGCCGATCGCCCGATCACGCTGCGCGATAACGAAGTTCGGCTATGACGCGATAGAAGCGGCCGATCACCGCGCGACCGCGTTCGCACTGTCGCGACGATTGCACGGACATTGTTCTCCGCATTCAGGAGTCACCGGTGAGTTCGGAACGATCCGCGGTGCAAGAATTGTCGCCGGTGCAGCTGGCGGTCATCGACAGCATCGCCCCGCACATGCGGCACAACCCGTACGACAGCTACGCGGTGCTCCGCGCGGCGGGCTCCTTCGTTCCAGGTCCGCACGAGACGCACCTGGTGACCGGGCACCGCGCGGCGCAGGCGATCCTGCAGGACCCGCGGTGGAGCCACGCCGAGGAGCCGCAGCTGCTGCACGGCGACAGCGACGTGGAGCTGCCCGGGTCGTTCCTCTGGATGGAGCCGCCGGAGCACACCCGGCTGCGCGGGCTGGTGAGCACGGCGTTCACCGCGCGCACCGTGCACGCGCTGCGCGAGCGGGCCGAGCGGCTGGTGCACGAGCTGTTCACCCTGGCGTTGGGCCGCGGCGAGGTCGACCTGCTGGACGCGCTCGCCTACCCGCTGCCGCTCACCCTGGTCTGTGAGCTGCTCGGGGTGCCCGCCGAGGCGCACGAGCACGTGCGCCGGATCTCCGCCGACATCGCCCGCGGCCTCGACCCGGACGTGCTGCTCTCCCCCGCCGAGCTGGCCGCCCGCAGCGCCGCGGTCACCGCCTTCCTGGAGTTCTTCGGCGACCTCACCGACCGGCGCAGGCACACCCCGGCGGATGACCTGATCACCGCGCTGGTGCAGGCCGACGACGCGGGCGCCCGGCTCACCCGCACCGAGCTGCTCGGCACCCTGCTCATCCTGGTGGTCGCCGGGCACGAGACCACGGTGAACCTGATCGGCAACGGCGTGCTGGCGCTGATCCGGAACCCGGAGCAGTTCGAGCGGCTGCGCGCCTTCCCCGACCTCGCCGCGGCCGCGGTGGACGAGGTGCTCCGCTACGACGCCCCGGTCCACCTGACCACCCGCACCGCGCGCGCCGAGCTCACCGTCGGCGAGCGCGCCTTCGCCCCCGGCGACGCGGTGATCGTGCTGCTCGGCTCCGCCAACCGGGACCCGGAGGCCTTCCCCGATGCCGACACCTTCGACATCGCCCGGTACGCCCGCGGCCGGAAGGTCGAGCGGCACCTGTCCTTCGGGCTCGGGCTGCACTACTGCCTCGGCGCGCCGCTGGCCCGGCTGGAGATGGAGCTGGTGCTGCGCGCGCTCGCCGCGCGGGTCGGCGCGGTGACATTGCTCGAGGAACCCCCCTACAAGCCGAATGTGGTGGTGCGCGGAGTGTCGCGGCTGCTCGTACATCTGGAGGGCACGTGACTGTCGCGGACGAGATCACCTTCGACGCCTTCGAGCCGAGTGAGCGGGCCGACCCGTACCCGGCCTACCGCCGGGTGCGGGACGCCGCCGCGCTCTTCCCCTACTCCTTCGGCGACGTCCCGGTCACCCTGGTCACCCGGTACGAGGAGTGCGCCGCCATTCTCACCGGGAACGACTGGGGCCACGGCTACGCCGCGGGCATCAGCCCGTTCCGGGACACCACCGCGGCCATCCCCGGCTCCTTCGTCCGGATGGACCCGCCGGAGCACAGCCGCTACCACAAGCTGGTGGCCAGGGGCTTCACCCCGCGGGTCATGGCCGACCTGGCGCCGGTGGCCGGGCAGGTCGTCGGCGACCTGGTGGACGAGGCGCTGCGCCGCGGCGAGCTCGACATCCTGAACGACCTGGCGGTCCCGCTCGCGGTCGCCATGGTCCCGGTCCGGCTGCTCGGCGCCGACCCGGCCGACGGCGCGCTCTTCCGCGCCTGGCAGCTCGCCATCGCCCGCGGCACCGACCCGGACTCCATGCTCGCCGAGGCCGATGTCGCGGCGCGCGGCGCGGCGGCGCTGGAGTGCATGGGGTACTTCGCGCGGGTCGTGCGGCAGCGCGCCGACGCGCCCGGCGACGATCTGCTCGGCTCGCTCGTGGCGGCGGTGGGCGACGGCGCGCTCGAGGCGCCGGAGGTGATCGGCATCGCGCTGCTCACCCTGGTCGCCGGGATGGAGACCTCGATCAACCTGATCGGCAACGGCATGCTCGCGCTGCTCCGCAACCCGGACCAGCTGCGGCTGCTGCGGGCGAACCGGGAGCTGATCGGCCCCGCGCTGGACGAGATGCTGCGCTACGACGCGCCGACGCAGTTCACGATCCGGGTCGCGCTGAACGACACCGAGGTCGGCGGGCACGAATTCCGCCGTGGCGACGGGGTGGTCGTGCTCACCGCCTCGGCGAGCCGGGACGACCGGGTGTACCGGGCGGCGGATCGCTTCGACATCACCCGCTACGCCGGGAATCGCCCCGCGCGGCGGCACCTCGGCTTCAGCCTCGGCATCCACTACTGCGTCGGGGCGCCGCTGGCCAGAATCGAGGCGGAGGCGGCGATCGGCGCCCTGCTCGACCGGGCGCCGGAGCTCGCGCTCGCCACCGACACCGTCGAGTACCGGCCCAGCCTGATCCACCGCGGGATCGTCTCGCTGCCGGTGACGCTGTGAGGGCGGTCGTCCTCGGGGCCGGGATCGCCGGGCTGCTCGCCGCCAGGGTGCTGACCGAGCACTACACCGAGGTCGTCCTGGTGGAACGGGATGCGCTGGACGACGGTTGGCGGCGCGGGGTCCCGCAGGCGCGCCACCTGCACGGGCTGCTCGACCGCGGCCGCACGGTGCTGGAGGAGCTCTTCCCCGGCTTCACCGCCGAGGCGGCGGCGCGTGGGGCGACCACGGCCGAGGCACTGGTCGGCACCCGGTGGTACCTGGGCGGAGCCAGGCTGGCGCCGACCTCGACCGGGCTGACGTCGGTCATGGCGACGAGGCCGCTACTGGAAGCGATCGTCCGCGAGCGTGTTCTGGCGCTGCCGGGGGTCCGGCTGCACACCGGTTCCGTGCGCGGGCTCATCGGTGACGCGCACGCGGTGCGTGGCGTGCGCCTGACCGCTGCCGAACTCACCGCCGACCTGGTGGTCGACGCCACCGGCCGCGGCTCCCGCGCCCCGCAGTACCTCGCCGACCTCGGTGCCCCCGTTCCCGCCGAGGAGCGGCTGGAGGTCGACCTCGGCTACGCGTCGGCGTTCTTCCCGCGCACCGAGGGCCAGCTGGACGGCCAGTCCTCGGTGATCATCTCGACCGGCCCGAACGGTCGTGGCGGCGGCGCGATCCGGGTGGAGGGCGACCGCTGGCACGTCACCCTGGCGGGCATGCTCGGCGACCACCCGCCCACCGACCTGCCCGGCTTCACCGCCTTCGCCGCCACCATCGCGGCACCCGACATCCATGCCCTGATCACCGCCGCCGCCCCGCTCGGCGAGATCACCCCGCACCGCTTCCGCTCCCCGCTGCGCCGCCGCTTCGAGCGGCTGCGCACCGTCCCGGCCGGTTTCCTGGTCATCGGCGACGCCCTGTGCAGCTTCAACCCGCTCTACGCGCAGGGCATGGCGGTGGCCGCGCAGCAGGCGCTGGTCCTGCGCGACTGCCTGGCAGCCGAAGCGTCGGCGGCCACCGGGCACGCTCCGGGCGCCGCCGCATCCCGCGGGAGCGCCACGGCGGGCCATGCCACCGCCGGGTCCGCAGGCCGAGCGCCCGACCCCCACCTTCCCGCCCGGTTCTACGCGGCGGCGAGCGCGGTGGTCGATGTCGCCTGGCGCCTCTCGGCCGGCTCCGACCTCGCCAATCCCGGCGTGCCCGGCACGCGCACGGCGCGCACCCGGCTCACCAACGCCTATGTGGCGCGGGCGCATCGCGCAGCGCACGCCGACCCGGTGGTCTCCCGCGCCTTCCTGCGGGTCGGCAACCTCGTCGACCCGCCCGCGGCGCTGCTGCGGCCCGCCATCGCCCGCCGGATCCTGCTGCCCCGCAGCGCGAACGGGACGGGCGAGCCGACCGGGTGAGCGGCCGCAGCGCCGCGGCCGCGCACCAGAACCGAACGACACCGGAGGGACCCATGGACTCGACAACGGCGGTCGCGGAGCAGGATTCCGCGATCGAGAACGCCATCGCCCACCTGTTCGGCCCGGAGGGGCGGGCCGACCCGTACGCCGCCGCGCGCGTCCTGCGCGAGGCGGGCCCGATGCACCGGACCCCGCTCGGCCACTACGTGCTCACCCGCTACGAGGACTGCGCCGCGGTGCTCTCCACCACCGCGTGGAGCCACGCGGAGGAGGCCGGGATGATGCACCCGACCGTCAAGCCGGAGGACGCCCCCGAGGAGCTGCCCACCTCGTTCCTCTGGATGGAGCCGCCGGACCACACCCGGCTGCGCAACCTGGTGACCAAGGGCTTCACCCCGCGCATGGTGACCAGGCTGCGCCCGCGCATCACCGAGCTCACCGAGCAGCTGGTCGACGACTGCCTGGCGGCGGGCGAGTTCGACCTGATCGAGAAGATCGCCTACCCGCTGCCGCTGATCATCGCCTGCGAGCTGATCGGCGTCCCGCACGAGGCCTACGACCAGGTGCACCGCTGGTCGCAGGATCTGGCACGCGGCTTCGACCACGACTACACGCTGCCCGAGGAGGCGCTGCGGGCGCGCTCGGCCGGGTCGCGCGGCTTCATGGGGTACTTCCGGGAGCTGCTGAACGAGCGGCGCGCCGACCCGAAGGACGACCTGCTCAGCGCGCTCTCCCAGGTCGAGGACCGCGGCGACGTGCTCACCGAGCAGGAGCTGCTCGCCACCTGCATCACCACCTTCGTGGCCGGGCACGAGACCACCGCCAACCTGATCGGCACCGGCATGCTGCAGCTCATGCGGAACCAGGACCAGATCGCCGCCCTGCGCGCCCGACCCGAACTGACGCAGACCGCGCCGGACGAGCTGCTGCGCATGGAGCCGTCGGTGCAGATGACCACCCGCGCGGCCACCAGGCCGATCACGGTGGCGGGCCGGGAGTTCGAGCAGGGCGAGGGCGTCGTCATCCTGATCAACTCCGCGAACCGGGACCACGCGGTGTTCCCGGACGGCGACCGGCTCGACGTCGCGCGCTACTCCGACCCGAAGCACCCCGCCAGGAAGCACCTCGGCTTCAGCCTCGGCATCCACTACTGCCTGGGCGCCCCGCTGGCGCTGCTGGAGATGGAGGTGCTGCTCGACGTGCTGCTCCGCAAGGTGAAGGACATCGAGCTGCGGGACGACGCCCCGGTCTACAAGCCGAACGTGGTGATCCGCGGACTGGAATCGCTCCCCGCCCGCTTCACCCCGGCCTGACCCGCTCGGGAACCGGGTCCTGATCCGGCCCGGTTCCCGGTGCACCGGTCAGCCGAGCGCCGCCGCGGCGACGATGCTCGGGGTGAACAGCGCCCAGTCGTTGAGGATGTGCGCGCCCGAGCAGACCCACAGGTTCTTGGTGCGGATCCAGGCCAGCGTGAGCACCAGGCGGGCACCGCCGATGACGATGAAGCACTGCGCGACGTTCCAGTCGTAGGTGGGCAGGTGCGCGGCGCCGAACCAGACCGCCGTCACCAGCCAGGCCACCACGATCGCGGTCTTCCTGGAGAGCGTGCCGCGCCGGGTGAGGAAGTAGAGCAGCGCCAGGAACGGGATGATCGTGAACAGCTCCTCGCCGACCAGCTGAATCCCGGTGCCCAGGTAGAAGGCCACCACCTCGACCGCGCCGTCGACACCGTCGACGGCTTCGTTGGCCGCCACCCCGAACACGGCCGCGACGACGAACCCCAGCACTACACTGACCACCAGGTTCAGCAGCGCGAAGCCGACGATGGTGAGCAGGTCGCGCCCGCGCACCGGCCGGAAGAGCGCCGACCAGTAGGGCCGGGCCAGCACCGCGAGCACCGCCAGCGGGATCACCACGAAGAGCACCCGGGGCAGCAGCGCGGCGACGCTGTCCGGCTGCGGCAGCAGCACCAGCGCGGCGAAGCCGACCGCCACCGAGAGCCAGGCCAGCACCCACTGCCAGGGCCCGAGCCCGACCGGCTCGCCCGCGTAGTACGGGAAGTCGACGCCGTCCTGCCGCTCGATCCGCGGGCCGAAGCGGTCCGGGGGCGTCTCCTGCACTGTTTCGGCCATGCTGCTCCTCGCTCCGTTCCGGCTAACTCGCAGCCATTCTCACCCACGGCCCCCGTGTGCCGCTGCACAGCGATCGACCGGGCCGGATTGTGAATCCTCCGACATTCCGGCGCGGTACCGTCCGAGAGCACGGCCTTCCGGGGTTGGCTGTGCGGAGCATGGCCGAAGGGACAGTGACGATGCGGAGTCGAGTGGTCGGCGCGGTGTGCGCGCTGCTGGTGGGGGTCTCGGCCACGGGCGCGGCGCCGGTCGCGGCGGAGCCGGGGCGCACCGAGTCCGGGTACCCGTCCAGCTCGCCGGTGACCTCGGTGATCTCCACGGTGGTGACCCGCGACGTCCCGCTTCCGCCCACCGCGCTGCCGCACCCGCCCGGCTGCGACCAGCTCTCCTACCTGCGCTGGCGCTCCGCGTCGGGGCCGAGCGAATCCGCGCGGGCGGACCGCATCCTGGTCGCGCAGCCCGGGATCTTCGCGGGCGCGGGGACATTCGACGGCGTCGCCCGCAATACCGTCGCGCTGGCCGCGCGCTTCGGCATCCACCTCGAGTTCTGGGCGCTCGACCGCCGCTCCAACTGCCTGGAGGACCACACCGGCACCAGGGCCGCGCTCGCCACCGGCGACCTGGACACCGCCACCGACTACTACTTCCACGGCGCCGAGGTCGAGGGCCGCCGCTTCGCGGGCTACGCCGACGGCGCCGCCACCGACTGGCTGCGCGACCAGGGCCTCGAGCAGACCCTGCGCGACCAGTACGACCTGCTCCGCCTGGAGCTGCCCGACCAGCGGGTGCGGCAGCAGAAGCTGCTGTGCGGCGGGCACTCGCTCGGCGGCTTCGTCACCGGCTACTTCGCGGGCTGGGATTTCGACGGCAACCCGGTGACCACCGACGACGCGGGCTACAACCAGTGCGGCGGCTGGTTCGCGCTGGACACCGTGATCCGGGTGGGGCTCGGGCTGCGCGGCATCGACATCCCGGCCATCCCGCCGAGCGTCGCGGGCGGCGTCGAGAACCTCGCGCTGCAGCTCGACACCGCGCTGCCGGTGCTCCGGCTGCCCGCCGTGATCAACCCGGAGACCACCAACCTGCTCGCGCTCGCCGGGCTCGCCGCGCTGCTCGCCCCCGAGGGCGTCAACGACCTGGTCAGCAGGCTCCCCGACAACCCCAATATCGCGCTCACCCTGCGCACCCTGCTCTCGCAGAACGCCGCCGCCTTCCTCACCGGCTCCCCGGACGCCCGCGACCTCACCGCGAGCAACGAGGCCGTGCTCGGCGCGCTGCTCGACGACAACTCGCAGCCGCTCGGCTTCCTGCAGGCCAGCGTCGGCTTCGTCACCGGCGGGCCGATCGGCCCCAAGGAGTTCCCGCTGCCGGACAGCATCGCCCGCGGCCCGCTCGGCTTCGGCGGCTTGGGCGACGCGCCCAAGGTCTCGCCGACCCGCTACTCCCCCGACACCGTCTACCGCTGGCTGGACTGGGACGAGGTCACCCCGGGCACCTCCCCCTACACCAACCCCGGCAGCGAGGTCACCTCGATCGCCCAGCTGGCCCGC
Source organism: Nocardia sp. NPDC057353 (assembly GCF_042667085.1). NCBI lineage: Bacteria > Bacillati > Actinomycetota > Actinomycetes > Mycobacteriales > Nocardiaceae > Nocardia > Nocardia sp. NPDC057353. The sequence goes on along the minus strand of NZ_JBHVAK010000010.1, from coordinate 106,162 downwards.
ACGCTCTGCGAGCCGCCGCTCGACTTCACCGAGTGGTACTTCCCCTCCCGCATCGCCTTCGACCTGCAGCAGACCACCGCGCCCTCGATCACCGCACACCACCTGCACCCGCACGGGGTCAACGCGCTCCCCATGCTGACCCTGCAGGGCAGCGGCGGCATCCCGCTGCCGGACTCCGGCAGCCCGCTCGACACCAGGATCGAGCTGGCCGGCTACAACCACCTCGACCTGCTCACCGCCGACCCGGATTCGCGCCGCGACGGGTCGCCGGAGCCGGTCTCCGCCCGCCTCGTCGAGTTCGCGACCCGCTGATTCTCGGCGCTATCGACCGGCGCCGCCCCGCTCCAGCCGATCGGCCAGCATCAGCAGTGCCGAGCCGTACTCCGCCGTCTCGGCGCGTGTCCGCAACTCGGCGGCGAGTTTCGTGCGGCGGCTGGGTGTGAGCCCGCGCTCCCTGTCCTTGATTTTCGCCAGCCTGCGCACCTCGGCCCCGATCACCGTTTTCCGCGCTTCCACCAAGCGTTCCGCATTGAGTCTCAGCACCGTCTCGATCACCACCTCCGCACCGGGAGGCAGCCCACTGCCCGGCACCAGGCGACCGGCGCGATCGACCACCGCCACCTGCTCCTGCGCCCAGCGTTTGGGATTTCGGAAAGCAGCGCAGATATCGGTGCCCTTCTTGGACGTATCGCAGGTCTGCCGTTTCTCCCCCGCACCTTCGTTCCCATCACAGCAGAGCAGCAGATTGGTCCAAGTCGTCGGCGCGGCGGAATTGTCAGCGGCTCCGCTGCACAGCGCGCAATCCGCGGTCCACGCAGACGCCGACTGCGGATGGAAGTGCTCGATCTTCGTCCGGTGGTCGGGGTTGGCAGGATTCCGGAGAATGCGCTCGCAGTAGGCGCACCGGCGCCCCTGCTCCAGCCACAGAGCACGCCGGATCGCCGGGTCCGAGGACAGTACACCGAACGCTGCACCGGCCGATCGGCCGAGGTGGAAGCTGGGCGGCTGCGACGCCGCCGTCGAGCCGCTCGCGCAAGCGCACAGCTTCGGCGGATCGCCCCGCTCCCTGATCGACGAGAGCGAGGTAGTGGTCGAGGACCTCGTTTATCTCGAGAGAGGGGTCGGGGAAGCATCCATGACCTCTCTGAGCACCACATCACTGCGCAGTCCGGCCGAATAGGGAACGGACCGCGCGCCCTGCTCACCCAGCACCCGGATGCTGTGGCCCTCGACGGTGGACAGCACCTGTGGGCTGTGCGTGGTGACGATGAACTGCACCTGCGGAACGGCCTCGGTCAAGGATGGAAGAATCTGCTGCTGCCACGTCGGGTGCAGGTGCAGGTCGATTTCATCGATGAGGACGATCCCCGGCACCGACTCCAGCAGATCCTCCGCGCCGCGCGCCGGATTCGCCCGCGCCATGCGGCTCACCAGATCGATCACCAGCCCGGCGGCGATCTTTATGCCGCTGGACAACGCGGACAGCGGTAGCTCGCCATGGGTGGGGTGCCGCAGCGTCATCCCCCGCACGATCGGATTCCAGACAGGGTCACGCCAGCCCGTGGTTTCCAACATCCTGTTGCAGGCAAGCGAAATCGCCTTCAACTGGTTGCGCGCGGCCCGAGCCTCGCCACCGCGGGAATCCGCGACGAAATCCGCCAGCGTCAGTGCCTCGATGTAGCCGGCAAGCCTCGTGAGATCCGATTTACCGTCGAGAGCCGATTCGTAGGCCCCGGCCCTCGAGCGTTCGACCGTCCCCGAGGTCTTTCCGCCTCCGATCGACCGTTCCACTCCGTAGAGCGCCAACACCGGCAGTGGCCGCGATCCCTCGTCTGCCCACAGCCTGCCGACCGCATCCTGCAGGGCCGAGGTGTTGCCCCACAGGTCGCTGCCCTTGGGCCGATGACGCTCCCGGAACCATTGGAAACGCTCCCCCGCGAGAGTTGCGTCAGCTCGGCCTCGGGCGGGGTACACCGGTTCCATTCGCGCTACGGCATCTCGAGAATCGAGATCGCGAGGAATCTCACGGACGTCGCTCACCGCAATGCTGCGTGTGTCGGCCTTGAAAATTCCGAGCACTGTCGAGAGCAGGATGGCGAGTGCGTCCAGGACAGCCGTCTTCCCGGTCCCATTCGGCCCGATGAGCACGGTCAGCTTCGGATCGAACGTGATGTCGAGCCGCTCGAAACAGCGGAAATTCTCGACTTCGAGCCTGTCGATGTGCCAATCGCCGGGTTCGGGCATGCCGCTCAGGCTACTCACCACGCGGCCCGCCTCCGCTCAGCGCCGGAAGCGGCGGCGTACGGCCGCTCGCGCGCGAGACCAGCGCGACTCCGCGGCGGGCGGTGGCGGCTCGACCGCCGCCGCCTGCGCGAACCTAGTGTGCAGCTGCTCCCTGACCTGGTCGGGGGTGTAGGCGCGGCGGCGTCGCTCGCCGCGCACCACGACCGCGCCGGTGGCCACAACGCCCGCTGCGCCCGCCAAACCCAACACCTTCCACCACCTCATACCGCCTAGGCTACGGGTATGGCGGGTGTGGACATCGATCTCGATCGGGCTGTCGAGATCACCAGGACGGGTGACATCTGGTTGTTCCGTGGTCATTCCACGGCCGATCGGATGATCAGGACGCTGACCAATGCTCCGGTGAACCACGTCGGCATGGCGGTGGTGATCGACGATCTACCGGCGCTGATCTGGCACGCGGAGCTGGGCCGCTCGCTCCCGGACATGTGGTCGGGCACCGCGCACCGCGGCGCCCAGCTGCACAACCTGCGCGACGCGGTGCTGGTGTGGGCGAACCGCTACGGCCAGCAGGCGTGGTTGCGGCAGCTGGAGCCGCCCGCCGACCGGGAGCGCGAGGACGGCGCGCTGCGCGCCATCGCCCGGTTGAACGGCACCCCGTTCCCGTCGACCGCGACGCTCACCGCGCGGTGGTTCCGTGGGCGGGTCCGGCTGCCGCGCCGGTCGTCCCGGCCGCCGAAGGCGAGCGAGGTGGAGAACGCGTACTGCGCGGAGATCGTGGCCGCCACCTACCAGGCCATGGGGCTGCTCAGCGAGAAGCGCAGCCCGGACTGGTACGACCCGGGCAAGTTCTGGAGCGGTGACCGCTTGAAGCTGCTCGGCGGGCACACGCTCAGCGGCGAGATCGCCGTGCGCACGCCGCAGGCGGACTAGAAGAAGGTGCCGCTGAACGGCGGTTCGTCGGTGCCGAAGAGGGCGTCGGCCGCCGCCGCGGCGTCCTGGCGGTGCGGCACGGCGCGGCCCGCGAGGACCAGGTGTCGCCAGGGGGTGCCGCCGAGGTAGGCGGCGGCGAGTGCCGAGACGTCGGCGGTGAGCTCGGGTTCCGCGTCGGTGCGGGTGGCGCCGTCCCCGGTCACCCGGTAGACGCCGGTGTTGGCGGGCAGGAGGGGGTCGGTGATGCCGAGCAGCACCGGTTCGGCGGCGCGGTAGGTTCGGCTCGCCAGCGCGGCGGGTACGTCGACCAGGCGCAGCCAGGTTTCGTCCCGCACGCCGGTGACGGTGACCGCGCGCTCGTCGGTGACCAGCTCGGCGAGCGGGAAATCGGTGGGCACCGTGGGGAATTCGATGCGGTGCGCGATATCGAGGGCGAAGAGGTGGCGGAGCAGGCCGAGCAGCGCCTCCGGTGAGCCGAACACCAGGTCGGAGACGCTGACCGCGCGGGCGGTGCTGCGTGGCCAGTCGGCGGTGTCCACCGCGCGGTAGCGGAGGAAGCCGTCCTCGGCGCCGGGATCGCCGTGCAGCACGGTGTGCTTGTCGCCGGTGTCGAAGACCTCGCGGGCGCGCCACCAGTACGGGGAACGGTCGATCGCTCCCGGTCGCGAATGTTGCATCCGCGCATGGATTTCCGCGAGGGTCGCGAGGGCCGTGGCGCGCTCCGCGAAGCGCACCGGCCCGGAGGCGGGCACCGTGTCGCGCAGCCGGGCCGCGGCGGTATCGATCCGCACGGTGGCCGAGCGGGTCGCTACGCCGTAGCCGAAGCGCTCGTAGATGCCGCCCTGGGAGGCGCGCAGGCTCGCCACCACCTCGCCGCGGGCGGCGATGTCGGTGAGCTGCCCGCGCAGGAGGGCGCTGACGATGCCGCGGCGCGCATGCGTCGGCAGCACCCCGACCCGGGTCACCGCGGCGTGCGGGACCCGCGCGCCGCCGGGCACCACCAGGCGCCCGGTGAACGCGGCGGCGGCGCCGACCGGGAGGCCGTCCGCCCTGGCCAGCAGGGTGCGGCCGGGTTCGTGCATGGAGACGGCGGGCACCGTGCCCGGCGGGATGCCGACCATGGCGACCCGGAACACCTCGGCCGCCGCCTCGACCTCGGCCTCGCTCGCTGCGGTTTCGATCTCGATCGTCACCGCACCGACTCTACGACCGCGGTCCACCGCACTGGTCGGGCGTTACGCAGCCACGGAGATGTTCGGCTCACAGTTCCGTGAATGCGGCGATATAGTCGTCTGCTGATCGGTATGTGCGGCTCTGCCGCCGAGCAGGACGGGGTCGGACATGAAGCGCACACTGGGGGCGATCGTCGCCGCGGTGGCCGTGGTCGCCGGATGCGGCTCCGAGCAGGCCGGGGATCCGGACACCGTCTCCGGCACGGTCACCGTGTTCGCCGCCGCGTCGCTCACCGAGACCTTCACCGAGCTCGGCGCGCGATTCGAGGCCGCGCACCCCGGCGTGCGGGTGGTCTACAACTTCGGGGCCAGCTCCGCGCTCGCGCAGCAGATCGGCCAGGGCGCGCCCGCCGACGTCTTCGCCTCGGCGGCGCCGCGCAACATGCGGCAGGTCCAGGACGGCGGGGACGTCACCGCCGCGCCGGTCACTTTCGTCCGCAATCGCCTGGAGATCGCCGTCCCGGCGGGGAATCCCGGCGGGATCACCGGGCTGGCCGACTTCGGCAGGACCGAGCCGAAGCTGGCGCTCTGCGCCGAGCAGGTGCCGTGCGGGGCCGCCGCGGCCACGGTCTTCGAGGCCGCAGGCATCACCCCGCAGCCCGACACCCGCGAGGCCGACGTCAAAGCCGCGCTCACCAAGGTGACGCTGGGCGAGGTCGACGCCGCGCTCGTCTACCGCACCGACGTGCGGGCGGCGGGCAGCAGGGTGCAGGGCATCGAGTTCCCGGAGGCGGCAGGCGCCGTCAACGATTACCCCATCGCGCCGCTCTCCGCCGCTCCGAACAGCGCCGCCGCGGCGGCCTTCGTCCAGTTCGTGACCTCCGAGCAGGCGGGGGCGGTGTTCACCGCGGCGGGGTTCGAGCGACCCTGACGAGAATAGGATGCTCTCGCATAGAGAATGACATTCGTGCAGAATGAGAGCGTCCACCGCCGGTGCGGACACGAGGAGCGAGCGCATGGCCTACGTAATCACGCAGCGTTGTTGCAATGACGCGAGCTGCGTCTCCGAGTGCCCGGTCGATTGCATTCGGCCTACTCCGGATCAGCCGGGGTTCGCCACGGCGGAGATGCTGCACATCGATCCCGATACCTGTATCGACTGTGGTGCGTGTGTGGATGCGTGCCCGGTGGAGGCGATCTTCTCCGAGGATGATCTGACGGCGTCGCTGGCCAGGTATCGGGATATCAACGCGGCGTATTTCCAGCGGCATCCGTTGGAGTCGAACATCGAGCCGTTGGTGTCTCCGGTGCGCCCGCCGAAGGCGTTGGGGACGTTGCGGGTCGCGATCGTGGGGGCGGGTCCGGCGGCGTGTTATGCCGCGGATGCGATTCTGCGGCGTGCGGATGCGCAGGTGGAGTTGTTCGATCGGTTACCGACGCCGTGGGGGTTGGTGCGGGCGGGGGTGGCGCCGGATCACGCGGGGACCAAGACGGTGTCGGCGATGTTCGAGACCGCGTTCCGCCGCGATACGTTGCAGTACTACCTCAATGTCGAGGTCGGCACCCACATCACCCATGAAGAACTCCTCGATCACCATCACGCGGTGGTGTACGCGGTCGGTGCGGCCACGGATCGGCGGTTGGGGGTGCCGGGTGAGGATCTGGCGGGCAGTGTGTCGGCGACGGAGTTCGTGGCCTGGTACAACGGGCACCCCGACTACGCCGACCGGACCTATGATCTGTCGGGACAGCGGGCGGTGATCGTGGGCAACGGCAACGTCGCGCTCGATATCGCTCGGGTGTTGACTCTGGATCCGGAGGAGTTGGCCAAGACCGATATCGCCGACCACGCGTTGGAGGCTCTGCGGTCGAGCAACATCCGGGAGGTGGTGATCCTGGGTCGTCGTGGCCCGTTGCAGGCCGCTTACACCTCGCCGGAGTTCCTGGCGCTCGCGCACTTGAAGAACGTCGATGTCGTGGTCGCTGCCGAGGACCTCGAACTCGACGACGTGAGCCGGGGGCATCTGGATGATCCGGATGTCGAGCCTTCGACCCGGTTGAAGTACACGCTGGCCGAGGAGTATGCGCAGGCGTCGCGGGATCCGGAGCACAAGCGGATCGTGTTCCGGTTCCTGACCTCCCCCACCGCCCTGCTCGGTGAGGACCGGGTGACGGCTGTCGAGTTCGCCCACAACGAACTGTTCGAAGACGGCGGCCAGGTCAGTGCCCGTACCACCGACCGCACCGAAACCCTGGAGACAGGGTTGGTGTTGCGTTCGATCGGGTATCGGGGTCAGCCGATCCCGGCGTTGCCGTTCGATGACCGCAAGGGTGTGGTCCCGAACGAGGCGGGCCGGGTGGTCGAGGACGGTGAACCGGTCACCGGCGTGTATGTGAGTGGGTGGATCAAGCGGGGTGCTCGCGGGGTGATCGGCTCGAACCGGGTCGATTCCGAGGAGACCGTCGAGCAGCTGATCGCCGATTTCATGGCCGGCAAGCTCCCGGCGCCGAAGGCGGATCGGGCGGCGTTGCGGGAGTTGGTGCAGTCCCGCCAGCCGGATCTGGTGGATCGTGCGGGGTGGAAGGCGATCGATACCGCGGAGAAGACCGCGGGCAAGACCGCGGGCCGCCCCCGGGTCAAGCTCACGACCAAGGAAACACTCCTGGAGGCCGCCCGGGCGACCGACCTCGCCGTCCGGTGAATCGGACACGCACACTCTAAGGTGGATCCCATGATCACCCTTCGCAAAGAGGACGGCGCAGCCGATCTGGCAGGAATCACCGATCTCCGGGTCGCGGTGTCATGGGACCCGAGCGCGGGCGCGTCCGGGGGCCTGCTCGGCATCGCGCGCCGCAAGAAGGGGGTCGACCTCGACCTCATCGCGATCCTCATGCAGGGCCCGGAACCGGTCCGCTTCGCGGGCCTCGACTCGCTCGACCCGCTCGGCAACGGCTCCGTCGTGCACACCGGCGACGAGCAGACCGGCGCCGCCGCGGGCGACGACGAGACGGTGAACGTCGCGCTCGGTCAGGTGCCGCCCGCCATCGACGGCATCATCTTCGTGGCCGCCGCGTTCAAGAAGGGCAGCTCGTTCGAGAAGGCGAACAACGTCGCCTTCAAGATCTACGACGCCACCGGCGGCAGCAGCCAGCAGGTCGCCGAGATCTGGCCCTCGCTGCTCGGCGCCGACAATGCCAATGCCATCGCCCGCGCCTTCCGCAACGGCCCCATCTGGCAGCTCGAGGTGCTCGACCGCAAGGGCAAGATCAAGCAGGGTGACCGGCAGGGGCTGCTCCGCTTCGCCATGCAGGGCTGATCATTCCGAGTCCGCCGCCAGGCCCGCGGCTGCTCCTCGCCGCCGTGGCCGCGGTCGCGGTCCTGCTGTGCGCGCGCTACGACTGGTGGCCGTCCCGATACGGCACGCTCCCCCGCCCGGACCCGCTGCTCTGCGCCGCCGTCGCGCTGGTCCTGCTCGCGGGGGTGCTCACGCAGTGGGCGATCCGGGCGCTGTATGTGGTCGGCCGGGACCGGCGCTGGTCCTGGTGGGTGGCGCCGATCCCGGCGGTCGTGGTCGCGGCGAGCGTGCTGACCGTGATCCTGCCCCCGCCCGGCTTCGACGACCTGCGCGGTGAGTTCGAGCGGGTGGCGCTCGAGCTCATCGACACGCCCGAGCGCGAGCGCACCGACCTGGAGATCGGGCCGATCGATATCGACAGCGTGCGGGAGGAGCCGGGCGGTGTCGTCTACTTCGTGACCGCCGACGGCCCGCCCGACGGCTGGGCGTACGCGCCGGGCGGGCTTCCGGCGCACGGTTTCGCGGGCTACCGCGCGATCGGCGTCGGCGGCGACTGGTACGAGCTCGAGCTCGACTACGGGTGGCGCTGACCTCCCGTGGTGCGGCCGCGTTGACAACACCACCGCCGCTGCGCTGCGATCGCTCCATGACCGACGACGCGCCCGGCCGATGATCCTGCTCACCGGCACCCCGGCGGGGCCTGGCACCGCCACCGGCCCGGTCCGGGTGATCCGTGGCCTCGACGACTTCGCCCGCTTCCACCCCGGCGACGTCCTGGTCTGCCGCGCCACCTCGCCCGCGTGGACCCCGCTGCTGGCCCGCGCCGCCGCCGTGGTCACCGAGACCGGCGGCATCCTGGCGCACGCCGCGATCGTGGCACGCGAGTTCGGCATCCCGGCCGTCACCGCGGCGGCGCGGGCCACCGTGCGCCTCACCGACGGGGATCGGGTAGTAGTGGACGGCGGAACCGGAACCGTCAGCAACGCTCAGGACGCCCCTTGACCCACGAGACCCCACCCGACCTGCTGGTCCTGCACGCCGTGCGGACCACCGGCTACGCGAGCACGCTGCGCCTGGCCGACCTGCTCGGCCTGCCCGCGCCCGTGGTCGAGGAGCACCTGGAGGACGACCGCGCGCACGGCTGGGTCACCGAGGCCGCCTTCGCGGGCGACCGCGGCTGGACGCTCACCGAGGCGGGCAAGGCGCACGGGGAGCGGCTGCTCGCCGCCGAACTCGACGCCGTCGGGGCGCGCGCCGATTTCGAGCAGATCTACCGGGATTTCCTGCCCGCCAACGCCGTCGTCGGCGCCACCTGCACCGCGTGGCAGCTCACCGAGCTCGGCATCGGCGAGCTGCCCGCCGACGCCGAGGCCATCGTCGCCGCCCTGCACGAACCGGCCCGGCTGCTCGGCGAGCTGGAGCAGCGCCTCACCGCCCACCTGGCCCGCTTCTCCGGCTACCACCGGCGGTTCGGCACCGCGCTCGCCGCCGGGGCCACCAATCCGGCCTGGATCACCGGCACCGACCGGGATTCCGCGCACCGGGTCTGGTTCGAGCTGCACGAGGACCTCATCGCCACCCTCGGCATCGAGCGCTGACCGAATAGTCGGCTATTCGTGCGACGGGGATCGATCGGGCAGCGCGATCGGCCCGCGCAGCTGCCGCCCGACCGCTCGGAACCACCCGGCGTCGCACTCCCCGCCCTCGGCGTCGAAGGCGGGGCGCAGCTCGTACCAGCGCAACCCGGGTCGGCGGTGGTGCAGCCCGTGCAGGTTGAAGCCGAGCGCGAACAGCTCGAGCGCGGGCGGGAGCCGCAGGTTCAACGCCACGAGCGGCTGGTCCAGGTCGGTGCCGTAGTGGTAGGCGTTGTCGGAGAGCGAGACGATCAGGGCCCGGCCCCCGAGCGCGAGCGCGAGCATCCACCAGTGCGCACCGTAGGCGGCGAAGGCGAGCCCGTGCAGCACGGCGATGGCGGCGGCGTCGATCCGGAACTGCCGCAGCACCTTCGGCTGCGCGAGCCGCTCGAGGAGCGGCCCCGCCACACTCTCCGGCTCGTGGATGAGCGACCAGAAGGGGGTGGTGAGCAGCGCGAGCGGGAGCAGCGTCCAGCCCGACCACGGGTCGCCGGGGAGCAGCAGCAGGGGTAGGGCGAACATCTGATAGAGCCGGAGCGCGAGCGCGACGGCGGTCAGCCGGGTTCCGACCGTCCGGCGGGTCGGGAGAAGCATGGGTCGCTCGGCCATCGGCAGCCTCCGGTCGGGCCGCGCCCCACCGTTCGGGTCGCGGTGCGCGCCGATCCTGCCCGGCGCGGCCGGCGGGCGCCCCTACGCCGGGAGTCGCCTCGCTTACCGGCATGCGACGGATCGGGGCCGGGACAATGGCGGCATGACCGAACTCCGCCCGTTCCGGATCGACGTCCCCGACCCCGTCCTCACCGACCTGCGCCGCCGGATCGCCGACACCCGCTGGCCCGAACCGGAGACGGTGCCCGACTGGAGCCAGGGCATCCCGCTGGCGTACACCCGCGACCTCGCCGGCTACTGGGCCGACGGCTACGACTGGCGGGCGACCGAGGCGACGCTCAACCGGTTCGAGCAGTTCACCACCGAGATCGACGGCCTCCCCCTCCACTTCGTGCACCACCGCTCCCCGCACCCGGACGCCTTCCCGCTGGTCATCACGCACGGCTGGCCCGGCTCGGTGCTGGAGTTCGCGAAGGTGATCGAGCCGCTCACCGACCCCACCGCGCACGGCGGCCGCGCCGCGGACGCCTTCCACGTGGTCTGCCCCTCGCTGCCCGGCTACGGCTTCTCCGGCAAGCCCGCGGCGACGGGCTGGAACGTCGCGCGGATCGCCGCGGCGTGGGAAACCCTGATGACCCGGCTCGGCTACGACCGCTACGGCGCGCAGGGCGGCGACTGGGGCGCCGCGGTGACCACCGAGATCGGCCGGAACGTCGGCCACTGCGCCGCCATCCACCTCAACATGCCGATCGCGACCCCGCCGCGGCAGCTCGACCCGGACGCCGACGGCCCCGCCGTCGCGGCGCTGGAGTACTACCGGCGCTGGGACTCCGGCTACGCCAAGCAGCAGTCCACCCGCCCGCAGACACTCGGCTACGGGCTGCTCGACTCCCCGGTCGCGCTGCTGGCCTGGATCGTCGAGAAGTTCTGGTCCTGGACCGACTGCGACGGCCACCCGGAGAACGCCCTGACCCGCGACGAGATCCTGGGCAACGTCACGCTGTACTGGGTCACCGGCACCGCCGCCTCGTCGGCGCGGCTGTACTGGGAGACGCGCGGTGCCTTCCGCCCCGGCGCCAGGGTGGAGCTGCCGACCGGGGTCGCCGCCTTCCCGAAGGAGATCGGCCACGCCCCGCGCGCCTGGTGCGAGCCGAACTACCGCATCACGCACTGGACGGAGCTGCCGCGCGGCGGGCACTTCGCCGCCTTCGAACAGCCGGAGCTCTTCGTCGACGACCTCCGCGCCTTCTTCGGCACCGTGCGCTGAGCGCGGGCGAGCCGCCCCCTGCGGAGCTCGCCCGCGCTCAGCGTTCGATCGGCCGCCGCACCAGCGCCGAGAGCATCCGCTGCGTCTTCGTCCGCCCGCGCAGCACCGGGAACCCCGCCCGCCGCACCGCGGCCTCGAACCCCTGCTGGGTCTGCGCGGCCCTGGTCATCAGCTCCAGCGGCGTCTCGCCCTCGATCGGCTCGACCCGGATGGCGAGTTCGAGCAGGTCGGTCCCGGCGGCGGTCCAGCGCTCGACGTCGAGCTCGAGGTCGCCGAAGCGGACACCGGTCCAGCGGGTGGCGGCGATCGGGCCGACCGGCTCGAGGTGGTCGAACGCGACACCGGGGCGGGTACAGGTGACCAGGAACTGCCGCTGGGCGGAGTTCAGCAGCGAGGTCACGGCGACGCCGGAGCGGGCCACCTCGGCCAGCGAGCCGGGCGGGCGCACGCCGAGCACCGAGGCGGTGAGCGCGCGGCGCTGCCCGCACCAGTCGTCGGCGATCCGGTACTCGGTCTCGGTGTCGGTGAACGGCCGCGCCCAGCGCCCCATGAGCTGGGAGCGGCGGCACGGGCGCAGCCGGACCGTGAGGTCGTCGAGATCGCCGCTGCGCAACCGGATCACGATGCCGTTGCCGAGCAGCGCGAGCGCGCCGTCCTGGCCGTCCGCGCGCGATTCGGCGAACCAGATGCTCCGGCGCACCGCGGGGCCGCCCGCGCAGCCGAGCCGGTCCAGCGCACCGTCGACGTCCACACCGAGGTTGATCTTGATCTCGACCGGGGGGATCACCGCGCCGCCTTCCACTACCGCACTCCGGGTGCCGCCGGGCGGGCGGCACCATTGCGGCACAGCGTCACCCGGCGCACCCGCCGCGGGCACGAGTACCGCACTACTCGATCGTTCGGTGGACACCGCCCCGTGCCACCGCCGATTAGGCTTTGAGGTAGTCCACTACTCATGACCGGGGAGGCAGATCCCTCGGAAACTGGGCTTCCAATCCGAGATCGGCGAGCCGTGGCTCGCGCCTGCCTCTGGAGGTTCGTTCATGGTCGAAGCACAGCCGACGAGCGCGCGAGCGATGTCCCGCCTGTGGGGCCGGGTCGCGGAGCAGATCGACCGCAGGGTCGGCTGGTCCCGATTACCGACGCCGCTCGGCCTCGCCGTGCTGGCCGGGCTGCGCACCCGGCTCCGGGCGGAGAACCTCTACGACACCGGGGCGCACCCGGGCGGGTTCGCCGCCGAACCGGCGAACCCGAACGTGCGCACGATCGACGGCTCCTGGAACGACCGCGCCGACCCGGGCGCGGGCGCCGTCGGCTGCCGGTTCGGCCGCAACTTCCCGCCCGCGCAGTCCTTCCCGGAGAGCGAGGAGCGGCTGCTCGACCCCAACCCGCGCACCGTCAGCCGCACCCTGCTCACCAGGGACACCTTCCGCCCGGCCACCTCGCTGAACCTGCTGGCCGCGGCCTGGATCCAGTTCGAGGTGCACGACTGGCTCAGCCACGCCCCCGCCGCCGACCGCCCGCTCGAGGTGCCGCTGGACGCCGCCGACCCGTGGCCCGAGCACCCCATGACGGTGCCGCGCACCGCCGCGCTCGCCGGCGAGCCGCCGACCTACGCCACCGAGCAGTCGCACTGGTGGGACGCCTCCCAGATCTACGGCAGCACCCCGGAGTTCGCCGACTCCATCCGCAGCAAGGACCGCGGCATGCTCGCCGTCGACGAGCACGGCCTGCCCCCGGTCGACCTCGAGCAGCTGGCGCGGCGCGACGACACCGCCGCCAACTTCTGGGTCGGGCTCGCGCTGCTGCACTCGCTCTTCACCCGCGAGCACAATGCCATCTGCCTGCGGCTCTCGCGGCGTTACCCCGAGCTCACCGACCAGCAGCTCTACGACACCGCGCGGTTGGTGAACGCCGCCCTGATCGCCAAGATCCACACCGTCGACTGGACGCCCGCGCTCATCGCCCACCCGACCACGGTCGCGGCCATGCGCGCGAACTGGTTCGGAGTCCTCGGCGAGAAGAATCGAAACCGGTTCGGCCGCTTCGACAGCGAGATCCTCAGCGGCATCCCCGGCGCGCCGATCGACGACAGCGGGGTGCCGTACTCGCTCACCGAGGAGTTCGTCGCGGTCTACCGGATGCACCCGCTCATCCCGGACTCGCTCGCCCTGCGCGACCTCGCCGACGACGCGCTCCGCGCCGAACTGCCCTTCCCCGACCTCGGCGTCGCGCACGTCGGCGCCCGGCTGGCGGAGACCCCGATGGCGGACCTGCTCTACTCCTTCGGCCGCGCCAACCCCGGCGCGCTCACCCTGCACAACTACCCGAAGCACCTGCAGGAGCTGCGGCGCCTCGACCACCCACCGCTCGACCTCGCGACCGTCGACATCCTGCGCGTGCGGGAGCGCGGCGTGCCGCGCTACAACGAGTTCCGCAGGCAGCTGCGGCTCGCCCCGGCGACCTCCTTCGATGAACTCACCGACGACCCGGCGTGGGCACGGGAGCTGCGCGAGGTCTACGGCGACGTGGAGAGCGTCGACCTCATGGTCGGGCTGTACGCGGAGCCGAAGCCGGAAGGGTTCGGCTTCAGCGACACCGCCTTCCGGATCTTCGTGCTCATGGCGTCGCGGCGGCTCGCCGCCGACCGCTTCTTCACCACCGATTTCCGCCCCGAGGTCTACACCGAGGCGGGCATGGCCTGGGTGCGGGACAACGACATGCGCAGCGTGCTGCTGCGGCACTTCCCCACGCTGGCACCGGCGCTGGACGGGGTCGCCAACCCGTTCGCCCCGTGGCGCAGCACCGCGAAGCAGGAGAGGAACACCGACCGATGACCGATGTGGCCGAGCGCACCTACGTCCGCTACTCCGAGGAGCTGGAGTCACCGCGCTCGGACGAGGAGCGCGACATCGACCGGATCATCGAGGTGCTGCGCAGCAACAACGAGCGCGCCTACCGCACGCACAAGCGCGGCCTGCGCGACGCGCACGCCAAGAGCCACGGCATCCTGCGCGGCGAGCTGACCGTCCCGGCCGACCTGGCGCCGGAGCTCGCGCAGGGCATGTTCGCCGCACCGGGCAGCTACCCGGTGATCGCCCGGCTCTCCAGCACCTCCGGGGTGATCCGCAGCGACCAGCTGCGCGGGGTGCGCGGCCTCGGCATCAAGGTGCTCGGCGTGCGCGGCCCGCGCGCACTGCCCGACGACACCGCCACTACGCAGGACTTCATCATGGTGACGCACCGGGAGTTCCTCTTCGCCGACGCGCACGCCTACCGCACCATCGGCATGCCGACCGCGTGGACGCTGGCCCGGCTCCCCGACCCGCTGCTGCAGCGCGGGAGCGCGCTGCTCGCCGCGGTGGACCGCGGGGTGCTGCGCCGGATCGGGAAGCGGGTGCCCGCGAACCTGGCCGTGTTCATCGCGCCGAACACCCACATCCTCGGCGAGCCCTTCTACTCATCGGCGCCACTGCGCTGGGGCGACCACGTGGCCAAGCTGCTCTACACCCCGGTCTCCCCGGAAGCCGCTGCGCTGCAGGGGAAGACGATCGACCCGAAGGCGGGGGTGAACGCGCACCAGGAGCTGGTCGTCGACTTCTTCGCCCAGCACGGCGCCACCTACGAGCTCCGCGCCCAGCTCTGCACCGACGTGCGCTCCATGCCGATCGAGGACGCCACCGTCGCCTGGCCGGAGGAGGAGTCACCGCACCGGACGGTGGCCACCATCCGCTTCGAGCCGCAGGATCCGTACACCCCGGAGCGCCGCGCGTACGGCGACGACGTGCTTTCCTTCAACTCGTGGCGCGGGCTGGACGCGCACCGCCCGCTCGGCTCGATCAACCGGCTCAAGCAGCGGGTCTACGAGGCGTCGAGCAACTACCGACACCAGGTGAACAACGCGCCACGGGTGGAGCCCGCCGACGTCTCCGAGCTGCCGGACTGAATGGTTGCCCGCGAATAGCGGCAAGGTGAAACATGCACACCGGGTTTTCACAGCAACGAACGCATCGCGATGCAGGAGAACAGGATCTACACTCGAGCACCATGCTGGAGCGCTGGCAACTGCTCGATCGCCCCGACGAATCCGACACCGTGCGCGCGGCCCTGACGGGCGCCGATGCCGGTGGCATCGTCCTCGTCGGCAATGCGGGCGTCGGCAAGACGACCCTCGCCCGGATGGTCACCGCGGAGCTGGACGCCCCGGTTCGCTGGGCGGTGTGCACCGCGTCGTCACAGGCGATTCCGCTCGGGGCGTTCGCGCCGTGGATCGACGGCTCGGCCTCCCGCGACCCGCTGGCGCTGCTCACCGAGGCGCGCAAGAACCTGATCGCGGGCGACGACCCGGTGATCGGGGTGGACGACGCGCACCTGCTCGACCAGCTCTCCGCGACGCTGCTGCACCAGATCGCGGTGGAGCGCAGCGCCCGCATCATCGCGACCGTGCGCAACGGCGAGCCGGTGCCCGGCGCGGTGCTCTCGCTGTGGAAGGACGACTACCTGGACCGGCTGGAGCTGCAGCCGATGGCCAAGGGGCAGTGCGTCGAGCTGGTGGAGTCGGTGCTCGCCGGCACGCTGGAGGGGCTGAGCGCCGACGTCATCTGGGAGTCCTCCGGCGGCAACCCGCTGTTCCTGCGGAACATGGTCGAGGGCGCTGTCGAGGCGGGCAACCTGACCCGGGTCGAGGGCGTCTGGCAGCTGCGCGGCCCGACCGCGGTGCCCTCCGGGCTGGTGGAGCTGCTGCACGAGCGGCTACAGCGAACCGGCGCGGCGGTGGTCGACGCGCTGCAGACCCTCGCGCTCTACGAGCCGCTGGACCTCGACATCCTGACCGCGCTCGCGGACCCGGCGGCGGTGGACGCCGCCGAGCTGGCCGGGCTCATCCGGATCAGCACCGACACCCCGCCCACCGCCCGGTTCAGCCACCCGCTGCTCGGCGAGGTGGTGCGCCAGCAGATCGGCACCGCCACCGCGCGGGCCCGGTGCGGGCGGATCGTGGAGGCCCTGCGCGACCGCCCGCTCGACACCGCCGCCAGCCGCATCCGGCTGGCCAGGCTCTGCGTGGACAGCGACCGCCCGATCGACACCGACCTGCTCATCACCGCCGCCAAAGACGCTGTGGCACTGGCCAACCTGCCGCTCGGCGAGCGGCTGGCCCGCGCCGCGCACGACCGGGACGGCGGGCTGCGCGCCGCCGAAGTGCTCTCCCGCGCGCTGCTCTGGCAGGGCAGGCCGCGCGCAGCCGACGAGATCCTGGCCCGCTACGACCCCGAGCAGCTCGATCAGCTGCAGATCGTGCAGTGGGGGGTGCCGCGGGCCAGCCTGCGCTTCTGGTCGCTGGGCGACGTGGCGAGCGGCCGCCGGTTGATCGACCTCATGGGGACCAAGGCCGAGCACCCCGCGCTGCGGCTCATCGTCGACGCCGCGGGCGCGGCGATGGCGGTGCACGAGAACCGGATAGCCGACGGCATCGCCGCGGCCGAGGCGGTGCTCGAGGCCCCCGACGCCCCGCGCCAGGCCGTCGATTTCGCCGCCTTCGCCGCCGGGCTCGCCATGCCGGTGGCCGGGCGCGGTCTGGACTTCGGCCCGATCGCGGCGCGCAGCCGAGCCGAGCAGAAGGCCACCGACGGCATGATCCGGGTCATGGTCCGCTACTGCGACGTCCTCGCCCTGACCACCGTCGGCGAGCTGGACGAGGCCGAACACCGCGCCGCGGAGTACAACGAGTTCTTCTCCGCGGGCCAGTTCCTCGGCTGGGCCATCGCCAAGATCGCGGTCGGCGTCGTCGCCACCGCGCGGGGCCGCTTCCGCGCGGCCGTCACCGCCTTCGAGCAGGCACTGGCCGCGCTCAATGCCGAGACCTCGCTGCCATGGCAGCTCCCGGCCCGGCTACTGCTGGTCCGCGCCTACGCCGCGCTCGGCGACACCGACAAGGTGGAGAAGACGCTGCGCGACGCCGACCAGCACGCCGGGGCGCACCTGGCCCTGCACGAGCCGCAGCGCATGCTCGCCCGCGCCTGGGCCGCCGCCCCGCAGAACAACGCCACCGCCGCCGAGCTCGCCCGCAGGGCCGCCCGCGTCGCCCGCAACGCCGGGCAGTTCGCCCTGGAGGCCGAGGCGCTGCACCACGCCGCCCGCTTCGGCGACGGCTCCGGCGCACCCCGGCTCGCCGAGCTCGCGCCAAGGGTGCAGGGCGAGGTGGTCGCGCTCTACGCCCGCCACGCCGACGCCGTCGCGAACAGCGACGCCGCCGCACTCGAGGCCGTGAGCACCGACTTCGAGGCGGCGGGGCTGTTGCTCTCGGCCGCCGACGCCGCCGCCCAGGCGATGCCGTTCCACGACCGGGCCGGGCGCCGCGGCCCCAGCGCCCGCTGCACCGCCCGCGCCACCGAGCTCTCCTCCCGCTGCGACGGCGCGACCACCCCCGCGATCACCGCGGCCAGCCGCCCGCTGCCGATCACCCCGCGCGAGCGCGAGATCGCCGCCCACATCGCCAAGGGGCTCTCCAACAAGGAGATTGCCGAGCGGCTGGTGGTCTCGGTGCGCACCGTCGAGGGCCACATCTACCGGGCATCGATCAAGCTCGACGTGGACGACCGGGAGAAGCTGGCCGACGTGGTCTGGCCGGGGGTGCGCGGCTAGCGCCGCACGGACAGCCCGTCCGGGCCGAGCTCGACGACCGTGTCGATCCCGAGCGCCCGCAGGAACTCGTCGTCGTGGCTGACCACCAGCACCGCGCCGCGGTAATCCGCCAGCGCCGCCACCAGCTGCTCGACGCTGGCGATGTCGAGGTTGTTGGTCGGCTCGTCGAGGACGAGGAGCTGGGCGGGCGGGTCGGCGAGGAGCAGCCGGGCCAGCGCGACCCGGAAGCGCTCGCCGCCGGAGAGCGTGCCCACCGGGCGGTCGACGCTGTCCCCGCGCAGCAGCAGCCGGGCCAGCCGGTTGCGGACCGTGGCCGCCGTGGCGCCGGTGGCGACCGCCTGCACGGTGGCGAGCGCGCTCGCCGTGTCGTCGAGGCCGTCCAGCCGCTGTGGGAGGTACCCGACCCGGTCGGTGTGCAGCACGCCGTGCACGGAACCCGGCGCGGCGGAGCGGATTCCGAGCAGCTGCTCGAGCAGGGTGGTCTTCCCGGTGCCGTTCCGGCCGACCAGCGCGACCCGCTCCGGGCCCTGCAGCACGACGGTGGTGGCGCCGTCCCGCAGCTCGGCGATGCGCCGCCCGGCGGGGACGTCGGGGTCGGGCAGGTCGAGGTGGATGTGCTCGTCCCGGCGGACCAGCGCCGAGGCCGCGTCCAGCGCCTGCTCGGCGGCGCGCACCTTGGCGTCCGCGGTGCCGCGCAGCGCGCCCGCCGCGTTCTGCGCCTTGCTCGCCCGGTTCCCGGCGAGGATGCGCGGGATGCCGCCGCCCCGCTGGGTGGCCCGCCCGGTGCGCTCGCGGCGGGCGATCTTGGTCTCCGCCTCGATCCGCTGCCGCTTCTCCACCTCCAGCACCTGCGCCGCGCTGCGGGCGGCCTGCGCCGCGGCGGCCTGCCGCTGTTCGACGTGCTGCCGCCACGCGCTGTACGGCCCGCCGAAGACGTCGAGGCTGCCGTCGTGCAGCTCGGCGGTGTACTCCATCCGCTCCAGCAGCTCGCGGTCGTGGCTCACCACCACCAGGGTCCCCGGCCAGCCCGCGACCAGCCGGGCCAGCTCGGCGCGGGTCTCGCGGTCCAGGTTGTTGGTCGGCTCGTCGAGCAGGGTGACCGGCGTGCGGCGCAGCCGGAGCCCGGTGACCGCGACCAGCACCGCCTCGCCGCCGGAGAGCGTGCCGACGGTGCGGTCCAGCCCGGCCGCGCCGAGCCCGATCTCGTGCAGCGCCTGCGCGGCGCGTGCCTCCAGATCCCAGTCGTCGCCGACCGCCTCGAAGTGCCGCTCGGCGGCGTCGCCGGACTCGATGGCGCGCAGCGCGGCCAGCGTCTCCGCGATGCCGAGCAGGTCGGCGACGGTCGCGCCGGTGCCGAGTGTCAGGGTCTGCGGCAGGTAGCCGACCGGCCCGGCCGCCTCGACCCGCCCCGCGGTGGGCGTCAGCACCCCGGCGATCAGCCGCAGCAGGGTGGATTTGCCCGCGCCGTTGCGCCCGACCAGGCCGGTGCGCCCGGCCGGGATGGCGGCGGTCAGCGGGCGCAGCGCCACGGCGCCGTCCGGCCAGTCGAAGGCCAGGTCACGCAGGGTAATTCCGGAAGTGGACATGGGGGTGCTCCTCGCGCCCGGAGACGGGCAGTCGAATTCGGGAAGGATTCGATGGCTCGAAAAGCAGCGCGGAAACGGACCACCCGGATCAGGGGTGGTCGGCGAGGTGCCGTACAGGCCGGATCCGCCGCCTGCCACGAGCAGGCGGCCCGAGTCTGTCGACCTCGATGAGCACGGGGAAAGCCTAGCACCGAGGCCGAGCTGCCCGGCTCAGCGCCAGGAGTTCGCGGGCCCCGCGCTCGCGTCCTGGGACGACATGTCGGCCCCGAGCCCTTTGTCCACCGCCGCCGTGCGGATGGCGTCCACGACGATGAGCAGCGCGGCCCGCCGCGCGGTGTTGGTGCGGTAGGCGAGGGAGACCGTGCGGGTGAAGACGTCGGCCAGCGCGACGATGTCCACCCCGGCCGGGCGCAGCGCCAGCCCGAGGTCGGAGACGAGGGTGACGCCGAGCCCGGCCGCGACCATGGCCATGGCGGTCGCCTGCTCCTCCACCTCGTGGTCGATCCGCGGCTCCACCCCGGCGGACTGGAAGGCGAGCCGCACCGCGTACCCGAAGTGCGAGCGGGCGGGCGCCAGGATCCACGGGTGCTCGGCCAGCTCGGCCAGGGTGACGGTGGCCACCGGGAGCATGCCCGCCGGCACGCAGCCGTAGAGCCGCTCGACCGCGATCACCGCGCGCTCCAGCCCGCGGTCCCAGGTGACCGGGGAGTTCGAGTAGTCGAGCACGAAGGAGAGGTCGAGCGCGCCGTCGCGCACCGCCGCCGCCGTGGCCTCCGGCGGCAGCTCCCTGGTCCGCACCAGGATGCCGGGGTGCGTGCGGGCCAGCGTCTCCAGGGCGTCCGGGAGCAGCCCGGAGGCCACCGAGGCCCAGACGCCCGCGGTCAACTTCGCCGTCACCGACTCGCCCGCGTCCTCCAGCGCCTGGGTGGCGCGCTCCACCGAGGCCAGGATCTCCTCCGCGTGCTCGGCGAGCAGCAGCCCGAGGTCGGTCAGCTGCACCCGCCGCCCGCGGCGCTCCAGCAGCCGCGCCCCCACGTCCCGCTCCAGCTGCGCGAGCTGCTGCGACACCGCCGAGGCGGTGTAGTGCAGCGCGCTCGCGGCCGCGGTGATCGTGCCGCGCCGATGCAGTTCGCGCAGCATGCGCAGCCGCGCCAACGACAGGTCCATGAACCGAGCCTAGGTCTTGTGCAGGAACCGTGAACACTGCCGTGAACGAACCGTAAATAGACGCGCGGCCCGGATCGGCCGCACGCTGGAGGGACCGGGCACGCGCCATCGACAGCGACGACGACGTCCGGGCGGGGTAGAACGACAGGCTGGGAGTTCCCCGTGGCGACCGAGTTGAAACGCGCGATGAGGAGGTGGTCCTCGTGACCACGATGCAGAACCCCGCCGGGGGCACCCCGGACCTGACCGCGACCGCCACCGCGGCGCCCGCCCTGCCGATCGCCCCCGCGGCGCTGCGCCCCCAGCCCTACATGCGGCTGCACTGGACCGATTCGGTCACCGGCGCCGTCGGCTACCTCGTCGTGCACACGCTGCGCGCGGGCCTCGCCACCGGCGGCACCCGCATGCGCGCGGGCTGCACCCTGACCGAGGTCGAGGACCTGGCCCGCGGCATGGCGAACAAGACCGCCACCTTCGACCTGCCGATCGGCGGCGCCAAGGGCGGCATCGACTTCGACCCCAAGGACCCGCGCGCGCTCGGCGTGCTGGAGCGGTTCTGCGAGGCCATGCGGCCGTGGATCGACGCGCACTGGGTGACCGCCGAGGACCTCGGCGTGCCGCAGCACCTGATCGACGAGGTCTTCGAGAAGCTCGGGCTGGGCCAGAGCTACCACGCCGCGATCCGCCGCGCCGCCGACCCGGCCGCCACCCTGGAGCGGGTCCGCGCCGGGCTGAACGCCGCGGTCGACGGCGGCTTCCTGCTCGGCGACGTGATCGGCGGCTACGGCGTCGCGCACGCCTGTCTCGCCGCGGCCGTCTCCTGGGGCCGCTCCCCCGCCGACACCACCGTCGCCATCCAGGGCATCGGCACCATGGGCGGCGCCGCCGCGCACTACCTGCACGAGGCGGGCATGCGGGTCACCACCCTCGCCGACGCCGCGGGCACCCTGCACCGCGCCGACGGCCTCGACGTCCCCGCGCTGCTCGCGCTGCGCGACGGCTACGGCGAGATCGACCGCTCCCGGCTGCCCGCGGACGTCGAGCAGCTGCCGCGCGCCGCGGTGCTCGCCGCCGAGGTGGACATCCTGGTGCCCGCCGCCATCTCCTACGCCATCACCCCGGACAACTCCTACGACGTGCGGGCGAAGGTCGTCGTCGAGGCCGCCAACGCCGCCACCACCCCGGAGGCCGAGGCCATGCTCGCCGCCCGCGGCATCCCGGTCCTCCCGGACTTCGTCGCCAACGCGGGCGCGGTCGCCTGGGCCTGGTGGCTGCTGCTCGGCCTGGTCGACGCCGACCCGGAGAACTCCTTCGACCGGCTGCGCACGATCATGCACAGCAAGGTCGCGCTGCTGCTCGCCGCCTGGACCGACCAGGGCGTCACGCCGCGCGACACCGGGCACCGCTGGGCCGACGAGCCCGGCCCGGCGGTCACCGCCGTCGTCATCCCCTGACCGCCCGCCCCCGCGGTGCGGTACCGCTACCGCACCGCGGGGGTCGGCTCCGGAGGCGTCGCCCATCCCGCCGGGCACGGCGCCGAGGCTCGAACTCCGCCCGGCGGGCTTCGGTGCCGGGCGACTACCGCGCGTACCGGCGCAACTCGTTCTTCGCGATGGTCCGCACGTGCACCTCGTCCGGCCCGTCGAAGATCCGCATGGCCCGGTGCCACCCGTACATGGCGGCCAGCGGCACATCGTCGCTGACCCCGGCCCCGCCGTGCACCTGGATGGCCCGGTCGATCACCTCGAGCGCCACCCGCGGCACCGCCACCTTGGCCGCCGACACGTACGGCGCCGCCGCCTTGTTCCCCTGCTCGTCGATGACCTTCGACGCCAGCTGGCACAGCAGCCGCGCCTGGTCGACGGCGATCCTGGACTCGGCGATCTGCTGCTGCACCACCCCCTGGCTCGCCAGCGGCGCGCCGAACGCGACCCGGTCCTGCGCCCGGTGCACCAGCAGCGCCAGCGCCCGCTCGGTGGCGCCGAGCGCGCGCATGCAGTGGTGGATGCGCCCCGGGCCGAGCCGCGCCTGGGCCAGCGCGAACCCGGACCCCTCCTCGCCGAGCAGGTTCTGCACCGGCACCCGGACGTCGGTGTACTCGACCTCGACGTGGCCGTGCTGGTCGTGCCGCCCGAAGACCGGAACGTCGCGCACCACCCGCACGCCGGGGGTGTCGATCGGCACCAGGATCATGGACTGCTGCCGGTGCGTGGCGGCGTCGGGGTCGGTCTTGCCCATGACGATCAGCAGTGCGCAGCGCGGGTCGGCGGCGCCACTGGTCCACCACTTGCGGCCGTTGATGACGTAGCTGTCGCCGTCGCGCTCGATGCTGGTCTCGATATTGGTGGCGTCCGAGCTGGCGACCGCGATCTCGGTCATGGAGAAGGCCGAGCGGATGGTGCCGTCCAGCAGCGGCTCCAGCCAGCGCTGTTTCTGCTCGGCGGTGCCGAAGAGGTGCAGCAGCTCCATGTTGCCGGTGTCGGGAGCCTGGCTGTTGATCGCCTCCGGCGCGAGATGCAGGCTCCAGCCGGTGATCTCGGCGAGCCCGGCGTAGTCGAGCTGGGAGATGCCGGACTCGGCGGGCAGGAACAGATTCCACAGGCCGCGGGCGCGGGCCTCCTTCTTCAGCTCCTCGACGCACGGCGGGACGGCGTGGTCGTCGGCGCCCGCGCGGAACTCCTCGTAGGCGTGCTCGGCGGGGAAGACCCGCTCGTGCATGAAATCGATGAGCGCGGCGCGCAGTTCGAGCGCGCGGGCGGAGGGGCGCAGGTCGAGCGCAGCGGCGTCGACGCGGGGGGCGAGCATGGCCGGGGTCGGCAGGGTCATGGGATTTCCTCGGGTTCAGCGGAACAGGGACGAGCGGGCGGCGCGCTCCAGCGCCCGGTTCAGCAGCGGGCCGACCATGGCGCCGACGGTGTCGAAATCCGCGCCCTCGGTGAGCCCCTGCGTGTGCCTGGCGTGGATGCCCTCCAGGATCACCGCGATCTTGAAGTCGGCGAAGACCAGGTACCAGTCCATCTCGGCGACATCGATGCCGCGCGCCGCCGCGTAGGCGGCCACCAGCTCGTCGCGGGTCGGGAAGCCGGGCAGCGCGGTGGCGCCCGCGGTGATCGGGTTGTGGAACTCGCCGTTCTGGTCCCAGAACGAGCAGAGGATGCCGAGGTCGGTGAGGGTGTCGCCGAGCGTGCCCAGCTCCCAGTCCAGCACGCCGACGATCCGGGTCGGGTCGGCGGCGTCCACCATCAGGTTGTCGATCTTGAAGTCGCCGTGCACGATCCCGGGGAAGCGGTTCGGCGGCACCGCCGCCCGCAGCCGGGCGTGCAGCTCGTCGACCTCCGGGCGCGGCGCCGTCCGCGACGACTCCCACTGCGCCAGCCAGCGCCGCAGCTGCCGCTCCAGGTAGCCGTCCGGGCGGCCCCAGCCGTCCAGCCCGACCGCGGCCGGGTCGACCTCGTGCAGCGCGACCAGCACCCCGATCAGGTTCGCGGACAGCGTCTTCCGCTGCTCGGGGGTGAGCCTGCCGGTGTCGGCGGCGGTGCGCAGGGTGACCCCGTCCAGCTTGTCCATGACGTAGAAGGGCGCGCCGAGCACCGCGGTGTCGGTGCACAGCCCGACCGTGCGCGGCACCGGGACGGCGCTGCCCGCGAGCGCGGCGAGCGCGCGGTACTCGCGGCCCATGTCGTGCGCGGTCGGCAGGACGTGGCCGAGCGGCGGGCGGCGCAGGATCCAGCGGCGGGCGCCGTCGGTGAGCTCGTAGGTCGGGTTGGAGCGGCCGCCCGCGATCAGCCGCGCCTCCAGGTCGGGGCCGACCCGGCCGGTCTCGGCCGCGGCCAGCCAGGCGCGCACCCGCGCGGTGTCCAGGGCGGTGTCGGTGGTCGCGGTCATGCGCTCGGCCTTTCGGAGGTCGGCAGGATGGCGGCGCCGACCGTGCCGAGCGCCAGGACCGAGTAGCGGTCGGCGAGCTCGTCCGGGCCGAGGTCGCCGCCGGGGCGGTACCAGGCGGCGATGGTGTAGCCCATGTTGATCACGGCGCGCGCCGCCTCGCGCGGGTACGGGGTGGCGAAGGCGCCCTCGGCGACGCCGCGGTCGATGACGTCGCGGAAGAGCTGTTCCTGCTGGTCGCGCAGGGTCACCACGAGCCGGTGGCCCGCGGCGTCCAGGCTGCGGATCTCCGACGCCCCGATCAGCGCCTCCGGCCTGCGGCCGGTGTGGAAGAGCACCCAGGTGCGCATGAGCGCCGCCAGCTGCCGCTCCGGGGTGCCGCCCGCGCGCAGCACGGCCGCCCTGGTCAGCGCGATCACGTCGGTGAGCACCCGCTCCATGATCTCCTGCAGGATGAGCTGCTTGGACGGCCAGTGGTGGTAGATGGAGGCGGGGGTGATGCCGGCGTCGCGGGCGATGTCGCGCATCGAGGTGCCGTGGTAGCCGAGGCGCTGGAAGTTGTCGATCGCCGCGTCCAGGATGATCTCCCGGCCGCCGCCCTCAGGCATCGCGCAGCTCCCGGCGCAGCAGCTTGCCGCTGGCGTTCTTCGGCAGCTCGGCCAGCAGCACCACCGAGCGCGGGTACTTGTAGGCGGCCATCCGCTCCCGGCAGAAGCCGATGAGCTCGTCGGCGGTCGCGCTCGCGCCGGGGACCAGGGAGACGAAGGCGCGCACGGTCTCGCCGCGGTACTCGTCCGGCACGCCGACCACGGCGGCCTCGCGCACCGCGGGGTGCTGGTAGAGCACGTCCTCGACGTCGCGCGGCACCACCTTGAAACCGCCCGCGTTGATCAGGTCCTTGATCCGGTCGACCACGAAGAGCCAGCCCTCCGGGGTGACCTTGCCCAGGTCGCCGGTGTGCAGCCAGCCGTCCCGGACGGCGCGCGCCGACTCCTCCGGCAGCTGCCAGTACCCGGGCACCACCATCGGCCCTGCCACCACGATCTCCCCCACCTGGCCCGGCCCCAGGTCGCGGCCGTCGCCGAGGTCGACGATCCGCACCCGCGCGCCGGGTACCGGAACCCCGACCGCGAGCGCGCCGGACTCCGGGTCGGTGGGCGGCTCGGCGTCGATCGGGCCGAGGTGCGTCGGCGAGGTGGTCTCGGTCATGCCGTAGGCGCCGCGCAGCGTCCAGCCGGTCGCGGCGTGCACCCGCTCGACCAGCGCCCGGCTCACCGGCGCGCCGCCGGAGGGGGTCTTGGTCAGCGAGGAGACGTCGTACCCGGCCAGCGCCGGGTGGTTGCTCAGCGCGATGAAGGCGGTGCTGGCGCCGATCATGAAGGTGCCGCGCCTGCGGTCGATCGCGCGCAGCGTCTGCTCGGCGTCGAAGCGGTGCATGAGCACCAGCGGGGCGCCGCTGATCAGGTGCGCGCCGAATCCGGCCACCAGCCCGGTGATGTGGAAGACCGGGGCCAGCCCGATCAGCACGTCCCGCTCCGGGCGCAGGTCCCACCAGCGGGTGTAGACGGTGGAGCTGTGCACCATGGCGCTGTGCAGGTTCATCGCGCCCTTGGCCCGGCCGGTGGTGCCCGAGGTGTAGGTGAGCACGGCGATGTCGTTGCCCTCCGGCGCCACGACTTCCGGCGTGCGGCCGCCGTCCTCGCGCAGCGCCGCCTTCCAGCTCACCGCGTCCTCGAACGACCGTTCGGCCGGGACGTGGGCGGCGAGCGCGGGCGGCAGCGTGGCGTCCGGGGTCAGGTCGAGCGGGTGGGTGGTGATCACGGTGCGCAGCTCGGTCCCCGCGCGGACCTCGGCCACCACCGGCTCGTACAGGCTGTCCAGGCAGATCAGCGCGCGGGCGCCGGAGTCGGTGAGGATGTGCGCGAGCTCCGTGGCCCGCAGCATGGGGTTCACCGCGACCGGCACCGCGCCCAGTCGCCACGCGGCCAGCAGCGCGACCAGCCACTGCGGGTCGTTCTGCAGGTAGATGGCGAGGCGCTCGCCCGCTCGCAGGCCGCGACCGTGCAGCGCGGCGGCGAGCGCGGCCGCGGCGGCGTCGAGCTCGGCGAAGGTCAGGGTGGCGTCGAAGTAGTGCAGCGCGGGGGCGTCCGGGCGGTCACGCACGTGCTGCTGCCACGCCTCGAGCATGGTGGCGACCGGAGGGGTCAGCTCCGGCGCGATCCGGCCGGGGTAGTACGCGGCCCACGGGAGCACGGGAACGTTCACCGGGTGCACCTCTTCCTGTCGGCGGAACACCCACACTCGCAACCGAACGATCGTTTGTCAATGATCGGTGTAGTGCGGGTTCTCCGCGGTCAGGAAGAAACGCTCGTTAGGCGGATTCCACGATGGCGAGCGCTAACGTCTCGTACCTGGTGGCGAGCTGCTCGGCGGTCATCGGGCCGTCGGCGCGCCACCACATGCAGATGGACTGGCCCATGCTGATGATGCCGCGGGTGGCGTCGAGCGGGTGGTCGGTGCCGAAGACGCCCTCCTCGACGCCGCGCGCGACCACGTCGCGGAAGAGCGCCTCCTGCTCGTCGCGCAGCGCGATCACCAGCTCCCGGCCGGGCGGCTCCAGGCTGCGCAGCTCGGTCGCGGCGACGACGGCGTCCAGCTGGTGGGTGGTATGGAAGATCACCCAGGCCCGCATCACCGCCCGCAGCTGCCCGCCGGGCGAGCCGTCGGACCTGACCACCGCGGTCCTGGTGAGCGAGAGCGCCGCCTGCAGCGCGCGCACCATGATGCTCTGCAGGATCTCCTGCTTGGACTTGAAGTGGTGGTAGATCGAGGCGACCGTGATCTCGGCGCCCGCGGCGATGTCCCGCATCGAGGTGCCGTGGTAACCGCACTGGTTGAACAGGCGGATCGCGGAATCCAGGATGGCATCCCGCCCGTTCGAGCCCCGTGGCACCGCTGCGCCATCGGCCACGCGCATCGCGCCTCCCGTTCGACCTCGTCGTGACCGCCACAGCGTAGTCGGTCCCCGGGTTCGCGCGTGTCCCCGGAACGACCGATCGGCCCGGTGGAGGTGCCGGGGGCACGGGTGCATCGGTACCGTCTGGCAGGTGCTGCTCTCCGTTCTCGGCCCGCTGCGCGCCACCGTGCACGGCGGCGACGCCGACGACACGCCGCTGCTGCGCCGGGCCCGGCTGCACACCAGGGCGCTGGAGGTGCTCGGCGCCGAGGCGGACGCCGCCGAGCTCGCCAGGCACGCCTCGGCCGCGGCGGGTCCGGCCACCGCGCAGCAGGCGATCCGCTACCCGGTGGCGGCGGCCCGCGCGGCCGAGCGGGCCGGCTCCTGGCGGGAGGCCGCCGCCCAGTGGCGGGACGCGCTGCGGCTGCGCGAGCTCGCGGGCAGCAGGGCCACCGGCACCGCGGTCGAGTTGACGGCACCCGCCGTAACCGCGCACGCCAGGGCAGGCGACTCGGTGCGCGCCCGCGCCATCTACCTGACGGCGCTGGACGCCGCAGCGGGGGCCGGCGCGCGGCAGGTGCGAGGCACCGCCGGGCCCTTATCCGCGCCGGACAGGGCGCACCCCGCCGGACCCGACCGGCTGCGGCCGGCCTCCGGCACCGCCTGGCCCACATCCGCGCCGGACAGGGTGCACGCCGCCGGACCCGACTGGGCGGGGACCGCCTCCGGCACCGCCGGTCCCCTGCCGGACCTCGCACTGCTCACCGCCTGGGACGCCCCACTGATCTGGACCACCAGGGACGGCCGCGCCCCCTCGCACACCGCGATCGCCGCGATCCGCGCCCACCTGGCGACCGAGCTGCCGGACGACACCAGGGTCCGGCTGCTGCTCGCGCTCTTCCGCGAGCTGGAGGGGTACGACGAGGCCGATGGCCAGCGGGTGAGCGCCGCGGCGCTGGCGCCGGCCAGGACCGTGCCCGACCCCGCCCTGCGCTGCGCGGCGCTGAACGTCAGGGCGTACGCCGCGCTCGGCCCCGACCTGCGCGCCGAGCGCCGCCCGGTCGCCGAGGAGTACCTGGCGGCGGCCGTCGCGGCGGGCCGGATCGACCACGAGGCGGTGGCGCACTGGCTGCTGTTCCTGGACGCCGCCGCGCACACCGACCTGGCCGGTGCCCGCGCCGAGATGGAGCTCGCCGTCACCAGGTCGACCACCGGCCAGCTCGGCATCCTGCTCGCGGTGGTCGCCATCTTCTCCGCGCTGCTCGAGCTGCTCGCGGGCCGGGTGGACGCGGCGCTGCACGCGCTCTTCGGCGACCCGGCCTACGCCCGCTCGGCGGCCGAGCTCACCGCGCGGCTCCGAACACCAGCGCCTCCCGACGGCGGAACGGCACCGGCAGGAGCTTGATCATGAGCGCGACCGGGATGCCGCCCTCCCGGCGCGCCTCGTCCAGCTCGGCGCCGGTGCTGACCGCGAGGATCCGCGGCACCTCGAAGCTCATCTTGCCGCCGCGCTTGCGGATGGTGGCCTCGACCCGGTTCCACTCCTCGTCCGAGACGTAGCGCCGGATCAGCGGCACGATGGTGCGCTCCTCGTCGGTGACGTGCCCGCGCACGGTGTCGCGCAGGTCGGCCAGGTCGGCCGCGAGTTCGGCGGTGACCGTCCGGGTTTCGCGCAGCGCCGCCGCGCCCGCCCGGATCCGGTCCAGCTTGGGGTCGAGCTCGGCGTGGTCGTCGCTGAGCTCGGTGAGGTCGACGTGCGCGCCCGCCGCGCGCTCCAGCACCGGCCAGAGCACCTCGTCCTCGGCGCTGTGGTGGTGGTGGATGCTGTCGCAGAAGTCGGTGAGGTAGGCGGCGACCGCGGTGGCGCGCCTGCGCTCCAGCGGGGTGCCCGCGAGCCGCGCGGCGAGCGCGGCGCAGCGGTCGAGGTCGCGCAGCATGGCGCGGTGGGCGAGCAGTAGGCCGTTCGGTTCGTTGTGCATGCCGCCACCGTGCGCCCGGCCACCTGCGGCGCACCTAACCGGCACTCAACGCCCGCCGAGACAGCCGGTGTGTAGGACCCATATGCTGGATCCCGTTGGGCCGCTTACCCGTGTGCGGTATACCTCGGTGGCCCACCTTTCTCGACGCACAGGAGAATTCAGGTGTCCGACGGCAGGCCCGACCTGGGTGCCAACGTGGCGCATCCGGCCCGCATGTACGACTACTTCCTCGGCGGCAAGGACTCCTACGACGCCGACCGCGAGGCCGCGGAGAAGGCGTTGCGGGAGTTTCCCGCGGTCCGGCTGACCGCCCGCACCAACCGCGAATTCATGCGGCACGCAACGCGTTTCCTCGCGGGCCGCGGCATCAGGCAGTACCTCGACATCGGGACGGGCATCCCGACCGCGCCGAACCTGCACCAGGTGGCCCAGGAGCTGGCCCCCGAGTCCAGGGTCGTGTACGTGGACAACGACCCGATCGTGCTCGCGCACGCCAGGGCGCTGCTGGTCGGCACCCCTGAGGGCCGCACCGCCTACATCCAGGCCGATGCCGCCGACCCGCAGTCCATCCTCGGCGCCGACCAGCTGCGGGACACCCTCGACCTGTCGCAGCCGGTGGCGGTCTCGCTGATGGCGACGCTGCACTTCGTCCCCGGCGACGTCTACGAGCACGTGCGCGCCTTCATGGCACCGCTCGCCTCCGGCTCCTACCTCGCCATGTCCTATGTGACCACCGATTTCGACGACGGCCCCGACGACCCCGAAGGCATGGCGCGGCTGCTGCAGGTCTATCAGGACCGCGGGATTCCGGTCCGGCCGCGGAGCCGGGCCGAGGTGGCGCGGTTCTTCGACGACCTGGAGCTCGTGGAGCCGGGCGTCGAGGTGATCCACCGCTGGCGCCACGAAGGGATCGCGCACCCGAAGAGCCACGACAAGGCGGTCTCGCTGTACGGGGCGGTCGGCCGCAAGCCCTAGGATCGCGCCGTGGAGTTGCGGCGCAGTCTGGGCGTGCCCGACGCGGTGGTGATCGGCCTCGGCGCGATGATCGGGGCGGGCATCTTCGCCGCGCTCGCCCCGGCCGCCGCGGCGGCGGGCTCCTGGCTGCTGCTCGGGTTGGCGCTCGCGGCGGTGGTGGCCTATTGCAACGCGACCTCGTCGGCGCGGCTGGCCGCCCGCTACCCGGAGTCCGGCGGCACCTACGTCTACGGCCGGGAGCGGCTCGGCCCGTTCTGGGGGTACCTGGCCGGTTGGGGTTTCGTGGTCGGCAAGACCGCCTCCTGCGCCGCCATGGCGCTCACCGCGGGCAGCTACCTCTGGCCCGAGCGGGCGCGGGTCGTCGCGGTCGTCGCGGTGCTCGCGGTCGCCGCGGTGAACTACCGCGGGATCCAGAAGTCCGCGCTGGCGGCCCGGGTCATCGTCGGCACCGTGCTCGCGGTGCTGGCCGCGCTGGTCGTGATCGCCGTCCCCGCCGCCGAGCTCGACCGCGTCACCGCGTCCTCCGGTGCCTCCCCGTACGACGTGCTGCAGGCCGCCGGGCTGCTGTTCTTCGCCTTCGCCGGGTACGCCAGGATCGCCACGCTCGGCGCGGAGGTCCGCGACCCGGCGCGCACCATCCCGCGCGCGGTCCCGATCGCGCTCGGCATCGCGCTGCTCGCCTACGCCGCCGTCGCGGTGGCCGCGCTCGCCGTGCTCGGCCCGGAGCGGCTGGCGGCCGCGGCGGCGCCGCTCGCCGAGCTGGCGAGCGCCGCCGGGGCCACGTGGGCCGCCCCGGTGATCCGGGCGACCGCCGCGCTGGCGGCGCTCGGCGCGCTGCTCGCGCTGCTGCTCGGCGTCTCCCGCACCACCTACGCCATGGCCCGCGACCGGCACCTGCCGAAGGCACTGGCCGCGGTCCACCCGCGCTACGCGGTGCCGCACCGCGCCGAACTCGCCGTCGCCGGGGTCGTCGCCGTGCTGGCCGCGAGTATCGACCTGCGCGGCGCCATCGGCTTCTCGTCCTTCGCGGTGCTCGCCTACTACGCCATCGCCAACGCCGCGGCGTTCACCCTGCGCCCCGCCCCGGGTCCGGCCGACCCGCGGCCCCGAGGCGGGCAGGCGCCGCGCCTGATCCCGGCGCTGGGCCTGGTCGGCTGCGCCGTTCTCGCCGTCGCCCTGCCGCCCGCCTCGATCGCGGCGGGCGCGGGCGTCCTCGCGCTCGGGGCGCTGGTCTACGCGGTCCGGGTCAGATATTGACGCCGTAGTCGCGGGCGATCCCGGCCAGCCCGGAGGCGTACCCCTGCCCGATGGCGCGGAACTTCCACTCGGCGCCGCTGCGGTAGAGCTCGCCGAAGACCATGGCGGTCTCCGAGGAGGCGTCCTCGGAGAGGTCGTAGCGGGCCAGCTCGGCGCCGGTGGCGCGGTCGACGACCCGGATGAAGGCATTGCGCACCTGGCCGAAGGACTGCTGCCTGGACTGGGCGTCGTGGATGGAGACCGGGAAGAAGATATTGGTGATGGTGGGCGGGGCGCCCGCCAGGTCGACGTTGATGACCTCGTCGTCGCCCTCGCCCTCGCCGGTCAGGTTGTCGCCGGTGTGCTCGATGCTGCCGTCCGGCGAGCGCAGGTTGTTGTAGAAGACGAAGTGCTGGTCGGAGAGCACCTTCTGGTCGGAGCCGGTCGCGAGCGCGCTCGCGTCGAGGTCGAAGTCGACGCCGGTCGTCGACCGGACGTCCCAGCCGAGCCCGACCGCGACCGCGGTCAGATTCGGCGCCTGCTTCGACAGCGACACATTGCCGCCCTTGGCCAGACTGACACTCATTCGCAAACCCTCTCGCGTCGCCGGAAAAGACGTATCGCTCTCGACCCTAGCCGGGGCGCACCGGCCGCGACGCGAACCGGATGATCAGCCGGGCAGTCCGCGCCGAGCGGGAGTCTCGCCGGACGGCGGGCGCTGGTGCGCGCGCTCCCGACCACAAGCAGCACGACGCCGCACCCGGCAACCACCCACCACCCCGGCGCCGCGGCGGCGGCGAACCCCTCGGCGGAGACCCCGGCGACCAGGCTCCCCGCCACCGCGACCCCGACGGCGGTCCCGACCTGCCGCGCGGTGGACGCGGTCCCACCCGCCACCCCGGCCCGATCCGCGGGCAACCCGCCGACGGCGGTATTCGTGATCGGCGCATTG
The DNA here is from genome assembly GCF_042667085.1 of Nocardia sp. NPDC057353. Lineage (NCBI taxonomy): Bacteria > Bacillati > Actinomycetota > Actinomycetes > Mycobacteriales > Nocardiaceae > Nocardia > Nocardia sp. NPDC057353. Next base: position 73,632 of record NZ_JBHVAK010000010.1, on the reverse strand, counting down.
GCGAACCCGACCCCGACCCCGATCAGACCGAACGCCGCGAACAGCGCCGCCGCCCCGAACACGACGAGCACCCCACCCCCGAGGGCCAGGAACCCCCCGGCCACCAGCAGCGGAACGCGCGGCCCGAGCCGCCCGACCAAATACCCGGAGATCGGCGCGCACACCGTCGCCCCCACCGCCATCGGCAGCGTCGCCGCCCCGGCGGCGACCGGTGTCCACCCCTGCCCCTGCAGGTACAGCGTGGCCAGGAACAGCGTCATGCTGAAGGCCGCGAAAATCGCGACCGCACCGACAACGGCTCCCGCGAAACTCGGCACCAGGAACAACCCCGGCTCGATCAACGGCTCGCTCCGCCGCGTCTCCACTCGGACGAACACCACCACCAGCACACCGAAGACCACGTAACCGGCCAGCGCCGCCGGCGAACCCCACCCGACCCGCGGCCCCTCGATCAGCACCCCCACCCCCACCCACAGCACTCCGATCAGCAGCACCTGCCCGGGCAGGTCGAGCCGCCGCACCCGCGCCCCCCGCGACTCCGGCACCAGCGCCCGGACCAGCGCGATCGCCACCAGCACCACCGGCACGTTGATCCAGAACACCGCCCGCCACCCGAACGCCGCGATCAGCGCGCCCCCGGTCACCGGCCCCGCCGCCATGCTCAGCCCGAACACCGACCCCCACACCCCGATGGCCCGCGCCCGCTCCCGCGGGTCCGGCATGGCGGCGACCACGATGGCCAGCGCCACCGGCGTGAGCATCGAGGCGCCGACCCCCTGCAGCACCCGCGCCGCGACCAGGAGCTCCGGCGTGGGCGCGAGCGCGCAGGCCAGCGAGGCCGCCCCGAAGACCACCAGCCCGACCTGGAAAACCCGGCGCCTGCCGAACCGGTCCGCCACCGCACCGGCGGTGACGAGCAGGCTCGCGAAGGTCACCGTGTAAGCGTCGACCACCCAGGCCAGCTGCTCCGCCCGCACCCCGAGCCCGCGCCCGATCGCACCGAGCCCGACGGTCACGATCGTCGTGTCCAGCCCGACCAGGAAGAGCGCCGACGCGCAGATCACCAGCACCGTCCAGCGCCCGCGCGCCGTCGTCGGCTCCGAAACCGGCATCCCGACACCACCTCTCGTCCGCCCGGCACCGCGCCGGGCGCCGCCGATGCTGCCCGCAGCGCACCCGCGCACCCCAGCGCTTTTGCGGAATCTGCAACCATGGGCCGGGTGGATGCGGAGACGGCGGAGATCCTGGCGGGCATCGGCCCGCGGCTGCGCGCCCTGCGCCGGGAGCGCGCGCTCTCGCTGGCCGCCGTCGCCGACCGCACCGGGCTCTCGGTGAGCACCCTGTCGCGGCTGGAGACCGGCCACCGCGCCCCCACCCTCGACCTGCTCATCCCGCTGGCCAGGGTGTACCGGGTCGCGCTCGACGCCGTGGTCGCCGCCCCCGCCACCGGCGACCCGCGCATGCACCTGCAACCGCACCGGCACGCGAGCGGCGGCGTCGTCGTGCCGCTGACCGGCTACCCCGGCCGCGTCCAGGTCTTCAAGCACGTCCTCGGCCCGCGCGAACCCCGCCTGGTCACGCACGACGGCCACGCCTGGCTCTATGTCCTCGCGGGCACGCTCCGGCTGCTCCTCGGCGCCGAGGAGCACCTGCTCGGCCCCGGCGAGACCGCCGAGTTCGACCCCGCGACCCCGCACTGGTTCGGCCCGGCGGGCGCCACCCCGGTCGAGATCCTGCACCTCTTCGGCCCGCACGGCGACCGCGCGGTCGCCAGGGTCACGCCGTGACAACGGCCCCACCCGGTCCGCCCGGGTGGGGCCGCCTGTCCCCCGGCCGCTCCGCCGGGTGCTGTTCCGCTCCTACTTGGCAGGCGCCGGAGCCGGTGCCGGAGCGTTGATCGTGGTGAAGTACTGGATCGCGGCACCGATCACCACCGGGGCGGTGATCAGGATCTGTCCGGCCAGGGTGCCGAGCGCGCCGATCGCCAGGATCCCGCCGATGCAGCCGACGGCCGCGGCCGGGATGAACGGGCCGAAGAGCCCGATGATCGTCGCCGAGGCGACGGTCGCGCCCGCGATCCCGCCGAGCACACAACCCGCGGCACCGCCGATCAGCCCGCCGACCAGCGTGCCGACCGTCGCGCCGACGGTGATGGTGCTGGTCAGCCGCGACCACGCCGCCTGCTCACGGTCGTACTCGTTCTTCCACGGCGCCTTGTCCTCGTAGGGCAGCGCGACTGGCTTGTACACCGCCAGCGCGGCGTCGATCTGCGGGGTCAGCGTGGCGGTGCGGTCGGTGATCTGCGCCGCGATCGGGAACTCGAACTCGTCGATCCGGAAGGTCAGCGGCGTGCCCGCCACCACCGTCCCGTCCGGCGCCTTGATCTTCAGCGCCGCGTCCTCGACCACCAGCGAGCCCTCATCGATGCTGATGACGCTCTGGGTCTCGGTGGCGTGCGCGGTGAAATCCACGGTGCCGTCCCCGGCCGGAGCCGCACCGGCGCTGCCGGTGGCGATCCCGCATGCGGCGACCAGGCCCGCGGCCACCGCGACGATCTTCCTCATCCTGATGTTCCTCTCGGTTTTTCGGAGCACCCGGCAGCCCTGGTCGGGTTCCGGGGAGTTTCTGGGCAGCACGAATCCGCCTGTCACCGAACTCGTTTCGGCGCGGCTTGGCTGCGGGGGCCGGACTAGAGCGGTACCGGCACCGGTTTCTCGGTCTCGACCTGTGGTCGCGGTCGCCCGCGCCGCCGTCCTGGAATGCGCGCCACCACCGGCGCCAGCCCCAGCCGGACGAGGCTGAGCACCCCGTACGGCAGCACGAAGATGAAGACGATCAGCGCGGCGCCGTAGGTGATCCCGGCGGCCGACTGGTTCAGGTCTGCGGTCCACTGCGGCACGTAGACCACGAAGAAGGCGCCGAAGATCACGCCGGGCACGGTGCCGAGCCCGCCGACCACGATCATGGTGATGAAGGCGATGGCGAGCGGCAGCCCGAACGCCTCCGGCCCGACGTACTGCACCACCCAGCTGTAGAGCACGCCGCCGACCCCGGCGAGCGCGGCGCTGAAGGCGAAGACCGTCGTCTTGGTCCTGGTCGCGGGCACCCCGAGGGTGGTGGCGACCGCCTCGTAGTCGCGGATCGCGAGCAGCGAGCGCCCGATCCGGCCACCGGCCAGCCGCCGCACCACCAGGTAGGCGAGCACCGCCACTACCAGGCAGAGGTAGTAGACCCACTGGTCGCGGGCGAGCCCGGTGGCCGCGGGCGCCTCGGCGCCGAAGATATTGATCCCGGCCTGCCCGTCGGTGACGTGCTCGAACCGCTTGATCACCGCGGGCGTCACCAGCGCGAGCCCGAGCGTGGCGAGCGCCAGCTGCAGCCCGTGCAGCCGCAGCGCGGGCAGCCCGAACAGGTAGCCCGCCAGGTAGCAGGCCGCGAAGGCGACTCCAGGCAGCAGCGGGTAGGGCACGCCGACGTCCTCCATGAGGACGGCGCTCAGGTAGGCGCCGAGCGCGAAGAAGAAGCCGTGGCCGAGCGAGATCTGCCCGGTGTTGCCGGTCAGCAGGTTCAGCCCGAGCCCGACCACGATGTACACCAGCACCATCGAGCGGTCGAAGTTCACGTACGGCGCGGAGACCAGCGGCGCCAGCGCCGCGAGCAGCAGCACCACCGCGACCGTGGTGCGGGAGAGCCAGATCGGCGCGTCGAGTTCGGCGCGCGGCCTGCGCAGGAGTTGCAGCAGTTTCATACCCGTGCCACCTTCTTCACCCCGAGCAGCCCTTCCGGCTTGAGCAGCAGCACCCCGAGGATCAGGGCGAGCGCGACCGCCTGTTTGAAGTCGTGGCCGATCCAGGGGACGTAGGTGCCCGCCAGGTTCTCCGCCACGCCGACGCAGAGCCCGCCGACGATGGCGCCGACCGGGCTGTCCAGCCCGCCGAGCACCGCCGCCGCGAAGGCGTAGATCAGCGACGCCACCAGCATGTTCGGCTGCAGGAAGAGCTGCGGCGCGGCCAGCGAGGCGGCGAGCGCGCCGATCGCGGCGGCCAGCCCCCAGCCGATCATCAGCATCCGGCCGACCGGGACGCCGATCAGCTGCGCCGAGTCCGGGTTGCCCGCCGCCGCCCGCATGGCCAGCCCGACCCTGGTCCGCTGGAACAGCACGTACATGAGCGCCGCGACCACCACGACCGCGCCGACGATCACCACCGACTGCCGCGACATCACCACCGGCCCGAAGCTGAGCACCGGCCCGGAGGCCAGCGCCGGGAACTCCCGGTTCTGCACCCCCCAGATCCAGCCCGCGGCGCTGTTCAGCAGCAGCATGAGCCCGAGCGTGATGATGACCAGCGGCATGTGGTTCGGCGACCCGGCGAGCGGCCGGATCAGCACCCGCTCGGTGGCGGCGCCCGCCACGAACGAGACCAGCATGGCGCCGAGGATGGCGAGCGGCAGCGGGGCGCCCCACTGCGCGAACTGCCAGGCGCAGAACGCCGAGACCATCGCCATCTCGCCCTGGGCGAAGTTGACGATCCCGGAGGCCCGGTAGACCAGGACGATGCTGAGCGCGAAGGCCGCGTACAGCGCGCCCCACGTCACCCCGTCCACCACTTGTTGCAGAAACACCTGCATGATGCGAAAACTCCTGTGCTCAGTAGCCGAGGTAGGCGCGGCGCACCGATTCGTCGTCGGCGAGCCCGGCCGCGGCGCGCTGCGCCACCACCCGGCCCGCGTCGACGAGCACCGCGGACGATCCGATGTCGAGCGCGAGGTGCGCGTTCTGCTCGACCACCAGGATCGTGGTGCCGGTATCGGCATTGATCCTGGCCAGCGCCTGGAAGACCTCCCGCGTGATGCGCGGGGCCAGCCCGAGCGACGGCTCGTCGAGCAGCAGCAGCCGCGGCCCGGCGATCAGCGCGCGGGCGATGGCGAGCATCTGCTGCTCGCCCCCGCTCAGCCCGGCCGCCTGCTGCCCGCGCCGCTCGCGCAGCCGCGGGAAGAACTCGTACCACTGCTCGATCGCCCGCGCGGTGGCCGCGGCCGAGGTGGTGAAGCCGCCGATCCGCAGGTTCTCCTCGACGGTCAGGTCGCCGAAGGTGCCGCGCCCCTGCGGGACGTGCGCGATGCCGAGCCGGGCGACCCGGTCGGTGCGCAGCCCGGAGATGTCGCGGCCGTCGAAGACGATCCGCCCGGTGGTGTGCACCATGGCGCAGATCGCGCGCAGGATGGTGGTCTTCCCGGCGCCGTTCGCGCCGAGCACCACCGTCACCTCCCCGGCCGGGACCGCGAAGTCGATGCCGTGCAGCACCTCCGCGCTGCCGTAGCGGGCGTGCAGCCCCTCGACGCTCAGCAGGTTCACGCCGCACCGCCCAGGTACGCCTCGACCACCTCGGGGTGCGCCGCCACCTCGGCAGGCACCCCCTCGGTGACCTTGCGGCCGAAGTTGAGCACCACCACCCGGTCCGAGATCGCCATGACCATGGCCATGTGGTGCTCGACCAGCAGCACCGAAAAGCCGCGCTCGTTGCGCAGCGCGCGCACCGTCTCGGCCAGCTCGAGCACCTCCTCGTGGATCAGCCCGTTGGCGGGCTCGTCCAGCATGAGCAGCGCGGGCCGCTGCATGAGCGCCCGTGCCAGCTCGACCCGCTTGAGCGTGCCGTAGGGCAGGTTCCCCGCGGGCTCGGCGCCGAGGTGCGCGAGCTGCATGGAATCCAGCAGCTCCCAGGCGTTCTCGCGCTCCGCGCGCTCCTCGGCGCGGGTCGGCGGGAGCCCGAGCGCGGTGCGCAGGAACCCGGCCCCGGTGCGCGAGTACGCCCCCGTCAGCACGTTCTCCAGCACCGTCATGGTCGGGAAGAGCCCGATGTTCTGGAAGGTCCGCGCGATCCCGGCCTCCGCGATCCCGGCCGCGGGCAGCGCGAGCAGGTCGACCTCGCCGAAGCCGATCCGCCCGGAGTCCGGCTGGTAGAGCCTGCTGATGCAGTTGAAGAGCGTGGTCTTGCCCGCGCCGTTCGGCCCGATCAGCCCGACGATGTGGCCGGGCTCGATGGTGAACGACGGTCCGTCGAGCGCCACCACCCCGCCGAAGCGGAGCCGCACCTCCTCGACGCGCAGCGCCGCCGTCTTGGTCATGCTGCCTCCTCGGCACATCCTCTTTGACGTGACAGTCATGTCAACTTGAAGGAGTGTGACCGGGAACACGGAACATGTCAACCGGTCGGATTTCGGCCGGGCGGAGACGGCCGTCTCAGTCGGGGTCAGGCGCCGATGTGGACGAAGGAGCCCCAGTGCCGCGGCGGGACATCGCGGTCACGCAACGTCCGGACAGCGGCGTGTAGTGCGCGGGCAACCGACGCGGAGCCATCAGCGCTCGTGTCGTTCAGGTGCTGGTAGAAGGCGGCGGTGGCCGCAGCCGCATGATCAGCGTCGACACTCCACAGGGTGGCGACGAGATCGCGCCTGCCGGTGTAGGCGAGCGCCGCGGCGAGGCTGATCACCTCGTCTGCGCCCGATAACTGTCCGGGATGCGTGTGACACGCGGACAGAAAAGCGAACTCGTGCGCGCCGGAGGTCGCGGTCGCGACGTCGGCAACCGTGAGGATGCCGTCGTGCAGCACGATTCCGCCGGTCGACGGTGTCGCCCGATCTACGCGGCCGTGACAGGACACGTGGGCACGCGGGTGAGTCGCGAGCGCGTCGAGCACTGCGGCACGGGTCGCGTTCGGGCCGATCAGCTGCGTCGACACCACTTCGGGAAATCGGCCGGACAAGGTCTGCAGCTCGATCTCGACCTGGGGCAGGTCGCGCTCCCCCGGCGTTGTCGGCATGCCGACGAAGACCCCGGGCCCGGCACTGCTGTGCGTGGGGCGCCCGAGGCGGGTACTGAGCGCACCGATGGTGGGCGTGTAGGAGGACACCACCAGATCGAGTACGTGCGGAGCCGGATGCCGCACATCGGTATCGTCACCCGCGGCGTGAATCGGCAGCGCCGAGAGCACACCGGTGGGGCACCACCAGATGCGCTGCCCTGTACTCGCGCTCACCGGCTCGAGCAGGCCGAGCTCGCACAGGATCGGCTCGGCGACGACCTGCCACAGCCAACGCAGCGTATCCCGGACCACCTCGGCCGCAACGGTTTTAGCGAGCCTGCCGCGGCGCGGTGATTCGAGCACGCCGAGCGCGGCGAGGTAGCCCGCGGCGTACCGGGTTGCGTCGGCGGCGGTCAGCGCGCGCAGTGGAATCGCGTGAACACCGTCGTGCGTGACCACGAGGGCGTCACACCGCCGCGGGGCGACATTCACCATGACCACCCGGCCCCCGACGATCGGTGCACACAGCTCGGAGGGTTCGAGACCGCGCATGAACCGGGAAAGCCCGGGCAGTGCTCGGATCTCGGCGAGGAGAGAGTCGAACCGCCGGGATGCCGCGACGGCACGAGCGCGGCGCTGTTCCGGGTCGACGGCGGCCCCGGGCACGCGGAACATCGCGACCGATGCCGGATCCAGAACGTGCAGCTGTGCGAGGAGTTCCGTGCCGAGCTCGGAGTTGGCGGCCAGTGCGTCGTCGACCTCGGTCCGGTTGCGGACGAGCTGGTTCCACAGCACCGCGCGGCCCGTCTCGAGCAGCGCGACCGCTGTCTCGGGCTCGCCCGCCCCAACCGCGTAGGCGGCTGCCTCGGCCGCCAGCCCCTGCCACGAGCCGATGCTGCGCTCCCGGTCCATCCGCTCGGTGCCGTGCACCGCCAGACGTTGCACGAGCTCCACCGCGCGGCGGTAGAAGCCGAGGGCACGAGCGGGATCTCCGAGCATCGCGGCCGCGAGCGCGCACTCCCTGGCCGCCGAGATCCGGGTTTCGGCAGGCGTCACCAGTTCGTCGGCGGCCTGCTCGCCCACGACGATCGCACGGTGCGTCAGTGGTCGCCATGGCTCACCGCGGTCGCGTTCCAGTTCGGCACGGGCGCGGAGCGCGCTCGCGAGGTTGAGCAGGCCGTTGGCGCGCACCGCGTTGCCCGCTGCCGGACCCGCGAGCGCCGCGGTGGCTTCGGTGACGGCCGCCTCGAGGTCCGCGGGATCCGCGCTGTGGTGGTAGCGGGTGCGCAGTGCCGCGCAGGCGTTCAGCAGATACATCGCCCCGTCGGGGTGGTGGACACCGAGGCAGGCGGCGGCAGCGCGCAGCAGGGCGATGGCCTGATCCAGGCCCTCTGGGTCGTCGCTGCGCTCCGCGGCGGTGTAGAGGGCTGTGCCGAGGTTGCCGGAGGCGTGCGCCGAATCGATCCCGCCGGGATCGGCCGCTTGCCGCACCTGGTCGAGCAGATCGAGCGCTTCGTCCAGATCGGTCTGAACAGCGCGGTTCTCGAACCGTGCCATGAGCGCGGTGGCGAGGTTGGACTGCCAGGACGCGAGGCGGTGATGGCCGCGCGGGGTCGCGCGTACGGCGCTGCGGTGCGCGGCGATCGCCTCGTTCAGGTCATCGATCTGATCGGTGTCCTCGTACCGGGCGTGCAGTGCCACCCCGAGGTTGGACAGCAGTGCCGCCCGGTCGATCGACGGCTGCGGAAGCCCGGTGCCGCGCCGGTAGTGCGCGATGGCCGCACCGAGGTCGTCATGAGCGCCGATTCGCTCGTAGCGGGCATACAGCGCATTGGCCTGGTTGACCAGCAGCGCGGGCAGGATGGCGGCTCCCGGGTCGTCCGGCGTCGCCGCGGTCGCGGCCCGGATCGAGGCATCGAGGTCCGACTGGTCACTGCCGCGCTCGTACCGGGTGAGCAGCACGGTCGCGAGGTTGACCTGCACGCTCGTATGGAGATGGTGGTGGTTCTCGGTGGCGGCCGCGGCGAGCCAGAGTTCGTCGATGGCGGTTTCGAGATCGCTGTCCGTTCCGCTGTTCTCGAAGCGCCGCGCCAGTGCGGCGGCAAGCGTGGTGCGGGTGCGCGCGTTGTCGAAGTGCTCGGCCGGCGCGCCGTCGACGGCCTGGCGGCAGAGTTCGATCGCCTCGTCCAGCAGCCGGGGGTCCGAATTCTGTTCGTAGCGTGCCGAGAGCACCAGCGCGAGGTTCGACCGATAGCCGGGGTGGTCGTCGGCATCCTCGGTGACCGCCTCCCTGGCAGCGGTCTCGGCGGCCACGAGATCCGCGGGATCATCGCTGTGCCGGAACCGCGCGTGCAACGACAACGCGAGGTTGGAGCGGAAATTCGCTCGATCCGACGGCGCCGCGGTGGCGACGGCCTCGCGGGCCGCGGCGATCGCCCGGTCGAGGTCGTCACGGGAACCGGTCTGCTCGGCACGCGCCGCGAGCGCGTTGGCGTGGTTGTTCAGTCGGCCCGCCCGCTCCTGTTCGTCGTCGGCCGACCCGATCGCGTTCGCGCTCGCCACGATCGCGGCATCGATGTCGGCTGCCGACCCGCTCCGCTCCGCACGCATCAGCAACGCGACGCCCAGCAGCGAGAACTGCTCGCCGGTCGCATGGTCCGGTTCGGCCGTGCAGCGGGTGAGTATTTCGATGACGGCGTCGAGTGCGTCGGGGTCGTCGTGATCGAGGGCGTAGGCCAGCAGCTCCTGCCCGCGGCCCGCCCACGCGGCGGCGGCGACACCGTCGAGCGGCCGTTCGCGGAGGTAGGGGCGGATCGGCTCGGGCACCGCTTCCGGCGCGGCAGCGGCGACGGCGTCGAAGAGTTCGACGGCCCGCTCGAAATCCAGCCGGTCCGCTCCGATGGGCAGGGCCAGGTAACGCAGCCAGTGCAGCAACCCGACCAGGTGGACCGCCTCGATGGCTACCGAGCCGTCGCGGGTGCCCGCATCCCACAGCGCGTCCGCCGCGGCCAGCGCGTCGGCGCCGAGCACCGCTTCGTCGTCGCCGTCAACGGCGACAGCGATCCGCTTCTCCAGCGCCGCCACCCCGGCACGGAGAGCGCGGCTGCGCGGTCGACGAAAGAGACTTCGGCGAAACGCCTTTCGCCACTGCATCGGATCACTCCCCCTCCGAGTCGTGCTCAGTACACTAGCGGCATCCCGGCAGCTACGACCGGGACTCCACCGGGAGGGACCATGACCGATCCCAGCGGGGTGCTCCGCCCCGGCGCAGGCCCCGCGGACGCTGTCGAGCTACTGCTGCCCGTCGGGACCACCGAGTACGACATCGCCGACACGGTCGAGACGGTGTTCGCGGCTCACCCCGGCATCGACGGTGTGGCGGTCTATCTCGGTGCGCGCCTCGGCGGTCACGTGCTGCGTGCTGATCTGGACGCGGCCGCCGCTCCCGACTCGGTCAACACCAAGTCCTACGGCGACGGCGATGGCGCAACTCTGCCAGGTATCGCACCATTGGCGCCGCTCAGCGCGGTCTGCCCCCGATGTGCCACCGAATACCTGGTGGCGAGTTTCGATCCCGCCGAACCGTCGCCCTGTCGTCTCGACGGCACGGCCCTGGAATTGAGGTGAGGGCGTGAACTTGGCGACCCTGTTCACCCCGGCACACACCGCGGGCCGCTTCTTCCTCGTCGGGGTCCTGCCCACCTATTGCGCAGGCATCTTCCTGCTCGTGCTGGTGTGGGCCGGTGCCCCGGGCCCGCTGCGGTTCACCGACGCATGGGCCACGGCCGCGAATCTCGGCCTGGGCGAGGCGCTCCTGATCACGCTCGCCGTGTCCGCGGTGGCGCTGCTGCTGCACCCCTTCCAACTCGGCCTGGTGCGGCTGCTCGAGGGCTATCACTGGCCGGAACGGCTCGCCCGCCCCCGACACACCAGGCACGCGACCAAACTCGCGGCGCTCACCCAGCGCTCGGCGCCCGTTCCTGTCGGAACTGTCCGATCGGCGCTGGAGATCACGGCATGGCAGCGGGCTGATCGGCTACGGCGCACGCGCTATCCGAACGCCGAGCGGGTCAGGCCGACCGCGCTGGGCAATGCGCTCGCCGCCGCCGAGTACCGGGCGGGCCGCGAGTACGGCTTCGAGGCGGTGGTCGCGTGGCCGCGGCTGTACCCGCTGCTGTCCGATCGGGTGCGGGTCGTCGTCGATGATCGTCGGGACCAGCTCGACCTCGCGGCACGGTTCACAGCGCTCGGCGGCCCGCTCACCGTCGTCACCGCCGCGTTGCTGTACCGGTCGCAGGGGTGGCTCGCGCTCGCAGCGGTTCCGCTGCTCGTCGCGATCCTCGCCTACGGGGCGGCCGTCCGTGCCGCAGTCGAATACGGCGTCGCCCTGCGCACAGCCTTCGACCTGCATCGCTTCGATCTGGTGAGTGCGCTGCACCTGGAACTACCCGGCACTCCGGCCGACGAGCGGGACATGAACCGGAGGCTGTGCGCAATGTGGGCACAGGGCGGCGAAGCGCCTGCCGCGTACCGTCATCCGTGACGTACTCAGCAGGTCCGCGCGGCCGTCCTGCGGGGTGATCGCGGCGCGGCGGCGGAGCTACCGATCTTCCGCCCGATCCGGGTCAGCAGCTGCCCGGTCAACTCCGGGTTACGCGCGGTGTCCAGGTCGGTGTAGTCACCGAGCGCGTAGACGGCGCTGAACCCCGCCGCCCGCCACTGCTCCGCATACAGCGTGCTCCGCCCGGCGACGGCGACGACCGGAACGGGCTCGGCTCGGCGGGCGAGCACCGCGGGCAGCTTGCCGTTCGCCGTCTGCTCGTCGATGCTCCCCTCACCGGTGACCACCAGGTCGAAATCGGCTAGCTGCCGGTCGAATTCGAACAGGTCCAGGAAGAACTCCGCCCCGGACACGACGGTCGCGCCGAGCAGCAGCGCCGCGAACCCGACGCCACCGGCGCTGCCCGCTCCCGGCGCCGCCGCGAGCGCGGGGGCGTCCGGGTAGCCGCTGCGGGCGAACGCGCGGACGAGGGTGGCCAGCCCGGCCTCGAGCACCGCCACCTCGGCCGGGGTCGCCCCCTTCTGCGGCCCGTAGACGGCGGCGGCGCCGTCGGGTCCCAGCAGCGGGTTGGTGACGTCGCCCGCGACCACGATCTCGACCCCGTCCAGCCGCGCCACCCTGGACGCGTCGACGCTGTGCACGCGACCCAGGTTGCGCCCGCAGGCGCGCAGCCGGGTGCCGCGGACGTCGGCGAAGGTGTAGCCGAGCGCCGCGAGCAGCCCCATTCCGCCGTCGGTGCTCGCGCTGCCGCCGAGCGCGAGCACCAGCCGGCGCGGCCGGTGCCGCAGCGCCTGGGCGATGGCCTGCCCCATGCCGAGGCTGCTCGCGTCCAGGGGCAGCGGGCGCCCGCTCGGCAGGGTGGCGAGGCCGCAGGTGTTGGCGATCTCGACCACGGCGGTGCCGCCGCCGACGGCGATCCGGCCGGAGACGGGGGTGCCGCCCGCCCCGGCCACGGTCACCGGGTGCGGGGTGAACCCGGCGGCGACGGCGGCGTCGACGCTGCCGTCGCCGCCGTCGGCCAGCGGCATCTCGCGGCTCCGCACCCCCGCCGCCGCCAGGCCCCGCGCCACGTGCTCGGCCACCTCGGCCGCGGTGAGGCTGCCCTTGAACTTGTCGGGGGCGATCAGGACCCGCACGGTCAGTCCGCGTGCGAGGCGGCGCCGAGCAGGTCGCGCACCCGATTGGCGACGCTGATGAACTCCGGCGTCTCCATGGTGGCGGCGTAGTCCCGGTGCGCGGGCAGGTCGACGTCGAGCAGCTCGACGATCCGGCCCGGCCGCGGGCTCATCACCACGACCCGGTTGGCCAGGTAGACGGCCTCGGCCACCGAGTGCGTGACCAGCAGCACCGTCGTGCCGGTCTCCCGCCAGATCCGGTGCAGCTCGACGTTCATCCGCTCCCTGGTGAGCGCGTCGAGCGCGCCGAACGGCTCGTCCATCAGCAGCACCTCCGGCTCGTGCAGCAGCGCGCGGCAGAGCGAAACCCGCTGCTGCATACCGCCGGAGAGCTCGTGCGGCAGCGCGTTCTCGAAGCCGGTGAGCCCGGTCATCTCGATGAGCCGCGCGCACTCGGCCGCGGCCGCCCTCCGGTCCATGCCGCGCATCTCGGCCTGCAGCAGGATGTTCTTGCGCACGGTCCGCCACTCCAGCAGCGCGGCGCGCTGGAACACGTAGCCGATATTGCGCTGCGGCCCGCGCACGGGGGCGCCGCCGAGCTCGACGCTGCCGCCGCTCGCGTCGGTGAGCCCCGCGACGACCTTCAGCAGCGTGGACTTGCCGCAGCCGGAGGGGCCGACGATGGAGACGAACTCGCCGCGGCGAACCCGGAGGTCCACCTCGTGCAGCGCCGTGACCTCACCGCGCTTGGAGGAGAACCGGACACTGAGGTCGGATACCGCGACCGCGGTGTCGGCGATGGTCGGTGTACTCATGTGGTCACCCGCTCCGGTCACTGCTCGTTGGTCGGCGTGAAGGACGAGTCCCAGTACTTCCCCGGGTCCTCGGCCTTCTCCAGGAGTTTCGCGTCGCTGAGCACCTCGACGGTGGCGACCCAGTTCGCCTCCGCATTGGTGCCGGGCGCGGCGCCCGCGGTCTCCGGCGTGCTGAGCAGCGGGATGGTCTGCTGCCACTGCTGGAGCAGCACCGCCTGCGGCGGCAGCTGCGGGTCCTTGCCCTCCATCGCGGCGGCCGCCGCCTCGGGCGCGGCGACCGCGGCGGCGAAGGACTCGCTGGTCGCGTCCACCATGGCCTGCACCAGCTCGGGCGAGGACGCGATGGTCTCCTGGTTGGTGATCAGCCCGTTGCTGTAGAAATTCAGCGCCTGGTCCGAGTACCGCAGGTAGCGCACCTCCCGGCCGCTCCGGTTGGCGATGGTCGGCCCCTGGTCGTGGGCGAAGCCGATCAGCCCGTCGACCCGGCCGGAGAGCATCGCCGACATCTTGCCCGCCGAGTCGAGGCTCTGCTGGGTGACCTGGTCGGCGGGGACGTTCGCCTTGTCGAGGAACATCGGGAAGGTGGTCGTCGGCGCGTCACCGGCGGAGACGGCGATGGTCTTGCCCGCCAGGTCGGCGGGGGTGTTGATGTTCGAATCGGCGAAGACCTGCACCGCCGACGGCGTGGTCTGCAAATAGACGCCGACGCTCTTGATCTTGACGCCCTTGTCGATATTGCTGAGCACGGCCGGGGTGTCGGCCCAGCCGAAATCGGTCTGGTCGGCGCCGGTGGCCTGCGCGGTCTTGGTCGAGCCCTGGCCCGCCGAGATCTTCAGGTCGATGCCGTGCTTGGCGAAGATGCCCTCCTGCACCCCGTAGTAGAACGGGGCGTGCTCCCCGTAGGGGTACCAGTTGAGCATCAGCGACACCTCGGTGGTCTCCCCGTCGGCGCCGGGGGCCTTCGCCTCGTTGCCACCGCCGCCGCAGCCGGTCACTGCCAGGATCGAGGCCAGCGCCGCGGCGCCGATGGTCGTGCGAGTACGGAATTTCATGCGAGTTCTCCAGCTGAAGCGGGGGTACGAGGAGGAGGTGGCGTGCTCACGCGCCGCCGACGACCGAGGCCGTGGAGCGACGGGAGGCGTGCCAGGGAATGAGGAACTGCTCGGCGACCTCGATGATCGCGAACAGGATGATGCCGAGCAGCGACATGATGATCAGTGCCGCGAACAGCATCGCCGTGTCGATATTGCCGTTGGCCTGCAGGATCACGTAGCCGAGGCCCTCGTTGGCGCCGACGAATTCGCCGACGACGGCGCCGGTGACCGCGAGCGTGGCGGCGATCTTGAGCCCGGACATCAGCTGCGGCAGCGAGGCGGGGAAGCGGACCTTGACGAAGGTCTTCCAGTTGCTCGCGCCCATGGTGGAGGTGAGTTCGAGAATCTCCGGGTCCACCGAGCGCAGCCCGGCCATGCCCGCGATGACGATCGGGAAGAAGGCCATCAACACGGCGACCAGGATCTTCGGGCTCGGCCCGAAGCCGAGCCAGACGATGAACAGCGGCGCGATCGCGATCTTCGGGATGACCTGCGCGAAGAGAATCAGCGGGTACATGGTCCGCTCGACCGACCGTGAGTAGATCATCACCAGCGCGACGGCCTCGCCGATCACCGCGGCGATGATGAAGCCGACCACCGTCTCGTAGGTGGTGACCCAGGTGTTCTCGAGCAGGTAGGTCGAGTTGTCGACCGTCGTGCGCCAGGTCTCGGCGGGCGACGGCAGGATGTAGGGCTCGACGAATTCGAATTCGGTGACGGCCCACCACGCGGCGATGAGCACCGCCACCAGGGTGAGCGGCCGCCACACCGTCGACCACGCGGCCGACGGGGATGGCAGCTTCCGGCGCCGGGGCCGAGGGGGCTGTGTCGCTTTCGGGACGGGGGGGCCGGCTTCGACCGCCGTGACTACCGCCATCTGGAGTCCTCGAGCTAGTAGTGGAGCGGGGTTCGAAGCCCCCGCCGGGAATGCGCTTTCCGAAGCTACTGCGAGGCTAATGTGACCCGACCCACAGTGTCAAGGGTCTCGAATCGGCGCAGCTCAGGGCCGGGAAAAATCGCTGCTGGCGCGCAGCACGACGGTGCCGGGGACGAATTCGTGCACCCGCGCTGCGGTCGCCGACTCGTCCAGCGCGAGCGCCACCGCGCGCTCCCCGATCTCGACCAGCGACAGCGCGACCGTGGAGAGCGCGGGCACGTGGTCGCGCAGCGTCGGGATGTCGTCGAACCCGGCCACGCAGACATCGCCGGGCACCGAAAGACCCAGCTCACGCCAGGCCGCTATGGCCCCGATCGCCATCACGTCGCTGACCGCGAAGACGCACGGCGCCGCGGCCCCGGCCTGCCCGGGCCGCAGCTCCAGCGCGGCGGCGAGCCGGCGCGCTGCGCTGAAGCCGCCGTCGCGGGAGAAGTCGCCCGCGATCTCGACCAGCGGGGTCACGCCCCGGCAGGCCAGCGCCTCGACGAAGCCGTTGCGCCGGTCGACGGCGGTGCGGATGTGGCCGGGCCCGCCGATCACGGCGAAGTCCCGGTGCCCGCGCTCCAGCAGCGCCCGCGCCAGCTGCGCCGAGGCGGCGTGGTTCTCCGGCTCCACCGCAGCGCCGAAGGAGAGCGGCTGCCCGATGACCACCACCTTGCCGTTGTTCTCCAGGTAGCGGGCGCACTCCTTTTCCAGGTCGCGGTCGAGATCCCCGCTCTGCCGCGAGCCCGCCAGGATGATCGCGTCGGCGCGGTGCGAGATGAAGGTGCTCACCGACTCGCGCTCGATGTCGAAGTCGCGCTGCGTGCTGGCCAGCAGCACGAGTTTGCCCGCGCGCCGCGCGGCCGCCTGGACACCCTGCACGATGGAGGAGAAGTAGGGGTCGGCGATGTCGTGCACGACCAGGCCGATGAGCCCGGTCGACGCCCGCGCGAGCGCCTGGGCCTGGGCATTCGCCACGTAGCCGAGGTCGGCGGCGGCCGCGCGGACCCGGTCGGCGACGCCCTCGCCCGGCACCCGCGACGAGCCGTTGAGCACCCGGGACGCGGTCGCCAGGGAGACGCCCGCGCGGACCGCGACGTCTTGCAATCTCACAGCCGCCATGGCTCGGTGCCTCGTTCTCTCGTCCCGCGCGGGGGTTGACCTGACTTCGCGACTAGCATAGCTTGGAAAGCGCATTCCGAGGCTGCTTGTCCCCACGTCGGTTGCGAGTCCCCTCCGCACCGTGCGCGACCCCGTTCCGCGGTCGCCGGTCCCGCAAATCAGAAGAGGCACAGACCAATGCCCGATTCCAGCACGTCCCCACGCCTGCTCCGGATCGCCATGAACGGCGTCACCGGCCGCATGGGTTACCGCCAGCACCTGGTCCGCTCGATCCTGCCGATCCGCGACGCGGGCGGCCTGCTGCTCGCCGACGGCACCCGCGTCCAGGTCGAGCCGATCCTCGTCGGCCGCGACGCCACCAAACTGGCCGAGCTCGCCGAGCGGCACGGCATCGCGGAGTGGAGCACCGACGCCGCCGCCGTCATCGCCGACCCCTCGGTCGACATCTACTTCGACGCGCAGGTCACCTCGCGCCGCGCCGACGCGCTGACGACCGCGATGAAGGCGGGCAAGCACGTCTTCACCGAGAAGCCGACCGCGGAGACGCTCACCGAGGCCGTCGAGCTGGCCAGGGTCGCCGCCGACGCGGGCGTCACCGCGGGCGTCGTGCACGACAAGCTCTACCTGCCCGGCCTGGTGAAGCTGCGCCGCCTCGTCGACGAGGGCTTCTTCGGCCGGATCCTGTCGCTGCGCGGCGAGTTCGGCTACTGGGTCTTCGAGGGCGACGGCCAGCCCGCCCAGCGGCCCAGCTGGAACTACCGCGCCGAGGACGGCGGCGGCATCGTCGTCGACATGTTCTGCCACTGGAACTACGTGCTGGAGGGGCTGCTCGGCAAGGTCGAGGCGGTCACCGCGAAGGCGGTCACACACATCCCGACCCGCTGGGACGAGCAGGGCGCCCCCTACCCCGCCACCGCCGACGACGCCGCCTACGGCATCTTCGAGATGCAGGACGGCGTCATCGCGCAGATCAACTCGTCCTGGGCGGTCCGGGTATACCGGGACGAGCTGGTCGAGTTCCAGATCGACGGCACGCACGGCTCCGCCGTCGCCGGGCTGCGCAGCTGCGTCGCGCAGCACCGCTCGCACACCCCCAAGCCGGTCTGGAACCCGGACCTGCCGGTCACCGAGCCCTTCCGCGAGCAGTGGCTGAAGGTGCCCGCGAACCGGGAGCTGGACAACGGCTTCAAGCTGCAGTGGGAGGAGTTCCTCGCCGACGTGGTGCACGAGCGGCCGCACCGCTACGGCCTGGTCTCGGCCGCGCGCGGGGTCCAGCTGGCCGAGCTCGGGCTGCGCAGCTCCGCCGAGGGCAGGCGGATCGAGATCCCGGAGATCGCGCTGTGACCGCCACCTCCGCGGGCGTCTCGGTCGTGCTCCCCGTCGACGGCGGGCTCGAGCCCTACGTGCTCGGCTCCCCCGGCGCCTGGACCCGCCCGTCCCGGCCGATCACCTCGCGCGTCGCCTTCGCCGCCGCGCACGTGATCCCGCGCGCCACCGCCGAGAACACCCCGGGCGCGCCCGCGGCCATCGACTGGGACGCCACCCTGGCATACCGGCACGAACTGTGGTCCTACGGGCTCGGCGTCGCCGACGCCATGGACACCGCGCAGCGCGGCATGGGCCTCGACTGGCAGGCGACCGCGGAGCTGATCCGGCGCTCCGGCGCCGCGGCGGCCGCGGCCGGTGGCAGGCTCGCCTGCGGCGCGGGCACCGACCAGCTCGACCTCGCCGCCCTCCCCGCGGGCGCGGCCGGGCTCGCCAGGATCGTCGACGCCTACCGCGAGCAGGTCGAGGTGGTCACCGCGGCCGGAGCGCAGGTGATCCTGATGGCCTCGCGGGCGCTGGTGCGGGTCGCGCGCTCCGCCGCCGACTACGTGGACGTCTACGAGCGCGTGCTGGCCGACGTGGACCGGCCGGTCATCCTGCACTGGCTCGGCACCATGTTCGACCCCGCGCTGGACGGCTACTGGGGCAGCGCCGACATCGCCGCCGCCACCGCGACGTTCCGCACGCTCATCGAGGACAACCGGTCGAAGATCGACGGCGTCAAGGTCTCGCTGCTCGACGCCGCGCACGAGGTCGCGCTGCGCCGCGCCCTGCCCGCGGGCGTGCGGCTCTACACCGGCGACGACTTCAACTACCCCGAGCTGATCACCGGCGACGCCGAGGGCCACTCGGACGCGCTGCTCGGCATCTTCGCGGCCATCTACCCCGCCGCCTCGACCGCGCTGCAGGAACTCGACAGCGGCAACACCACGCGCGCCGCGGCGATCCTCGGCTCCACCCAGGAACTCGGACGGCACATCTTCGCAGCGCCGACGTACTACTACAAGACCGGAATCGCCTTCCTGTCCTGGCTGAACGGCAAGCAGCCCGGGTTCTCGATGGTGGCCGGGCTGTCCACCGGCCGCTCCGTGCCGCACATGGTCGAGCTGTTCCGGCTCGCGGACCGGGCCGGGCTGCTGGCCGACCCGGAACTCGCCGCCCACCGCATGCGGCTCTACCTCGAACTGAACGGACTCGGCTCATGACATCGGTTGCGGCACAGCAGATGCCCTACGACCTGGCCGACCCCTACCGGTCGCTGTCGCTGAACACCGCGACGACCAAGCGGTGGACCCTCACCGAGGCGGTGGACGGCGCCGCGCGGGCCGGGCTCGGCGCCATCGGGCTGTGGCGCGACCGGGTCGAGGAGATCGGGCTCGCCGCCGCCGCCAAGACTGTCGCCGACGCCGGGCTGCGCGTCTCCAGCCTGTGCCGGGGCGGGTTCCTCACCGGGCCCGGCGACGGGCAGGCGGCGCTCGACGACAACCGGCGGGCGATCGACGAGGCGGCGGCGCTCGGCACCCGGGAACTGGTGATGGTGATGGGCGGGATCCCCGACCGCGACCTCGCAGCCGCCCGCGCCCGGGTCGAGGAGCGGCTCGCCCTGCTGGTGCCGTACGCGGCCGAGCGCGGGGTCCGCCTGGCGCTGGAGCCGCTGCACCCGATGTTCTGCGCCGACCGGGCGGTGATTTCCACTCTCGCGCAAGCGCTTTCGATGGCCGAGCCGTACCCGGCCGAGGTCGTCGGTGTCGTGGTGGACACCTTCCACCTGTGGTGGGATCCGCTGCTCGAAGAGCAGATCGCGCAGGCAGGTGCGCAGGGGCGGATCAGCTCGTACCAGGTGTGTGACTGGCTGAACCCGATGGCCGCCGACCCGCTGCTGTCGCGCGGGATGATGGGCGACGGGGTCGTCGATTTCGCGAGCATCGGGGGGTGGGTGCGGACCGCCGGGTACCGGGGGGATGTGGAGGTCGAGATCTTCAATGCCGAGGTGTGGGCCGCCGACGGGCACCGGGTGATCGAGACGATGAAGCAGCGGTACCGGGATCTGGTCCTGCCCGCGCTTGCGGACTGAGCCCTGGTCGACGATCCGCTGCCGCCGCTTGGTTGACCGGTCAGTCAACAGCGGGTTAGGGTCCGGGCATGGACGAGCAGCCCGGGCCCCGGGAGCGGATCGTGCGCACGGCGGCGGCGCTGTTCCTGGCGCGCAGCTACACCGGCGTCGGGATCGCCGAGATCTGCGTGGCGGCCGACGTGCGCAAAGGCACGCTGTACCACTTCTTCCCGTCGAAGGCGGAGATCGGCAGAGCGGTGCTGGACTGGCACGCGGCCGCCTTCGACCGGCACTTCACCCGCGCCGAGCGCGACAGCGGCGAGATCGGCGCGCTGGTCGGCGCGGTGACGCGGGTGCAGACCGGGATGGAGGGGCGGTTCGGCCGGATCGTCGGCTGCCCCATGGGCAATCTCGCCGCCGAGCTGGCCACCACCGAGACCGGGATCCGGGAACATCTCGCCGGCATCTTCGCCGCCTGGGAGGCTCGCCTGGCGGTCGCCTGCGGGCGCGCGGGCGCGGCGGGCACGCTGCGTGACGGAGTCGACCCGCAGCGGATGGCACGCACCCTGCTTGCCCAGGTGGAGGGGGCGATCCTGCTCGCCAAGGCGCAGGATCGGACGGCGGCGGAGATCGTCGCCGATGTCGACGGGGTGCTGCGGCTGCACCTGCGCCCGGAGGTCACGGCATGAGCGCGCGGACCGTGGACTTCCACTTCGACCCCATGTGCCCTTTCGCCTACCAGACCTCGGTCTGGCTGCGGCGGGTGCGCGAGCAGCTCGGTATCGCGATCGACTGGCGCTTCTTCAGCCTGGAGTGGGTCAACCACGTCGAGGGCAAGAAGTATCCGTGGGAGCGCGAGTGGTCCTACGGCTGGTCGCTCATGCGGATCGGCGCGCTGCTGCGCCGCCGCGACATGGCGGCGCTGGATGCCTGGTACGGCGCGATCGGCGCCGAGCTGCACGAGCGCGGCGGCTCACCGCACCGCCGCGAGGTCGCCCGGCGGCTGCTGGACGAGCTCGGCTTCGGCGCGGCCACCCTGGATTCCGCGCTCGCGGACCCGACCACGCACACCGAGGTCGAGCGCGACCACCGGCGGGTGCTGGCCGCGGGCGGCTTCGGGGTGCCGACGCTGTTCCTCGACGGCGAGCACTGCCTGTTCGGGCCGGTGCTGGTGGACCCGCCCGCGGGCGAGGAGGCGCAGGCGCTGTGGCGGGTCGTGACCGGGATGGCCGCGCTGCCGCAGGTCTTCGAGCTGCAGCGCCCCAAATCCCCCGCCGACACCGCCCGCATCGCCGAGCGGCTGACCCCGTACGTGCGCGGCCGCGACTGGGTGAGCATCGACCGCGGCCGACTCGTCGATCTGGACGGACTCGTGAACGGAGACACCGATGACCGAACGTGAACGCATCACCGGGGCGCTGGTGGCGCAGTGGCAGGCCATCCGCGGACTCGTGGCCGACTTCGACGAAGCGCAGTGGCAGGCGCCGACGCCGTGCCCGGGCTGGAGCGCGCGCGACGTGATCGCCCACATCATCGGCACCGAGTCGAGCCTGACCGGCGCCGAGCCGCCGGAGCTGCCCGACGTCACGTCCAAGCCGCACGTGCGCAACGAGATCGGCGCGCTCAACGAGCGCTGGGTCGAGCACTTCCGCCCGCTCTCCCCCGCCGAACTGCTCGGGCGCTGGGATGCGGTCATCGGCGCGCGCACCGCCGCCCTGACCGCCATGACCGACACCGAATTCGACGCCCCCTCCTGGACCCCGGAGGGGCCGGGCACCTACGCCCGCTTCATGCGCATCCGGGTCTTCGACTGCTGGATGCACGAGCAGGACCTGCGTGCGGCCATCGGCCGCCCCGGCGGCACCGACACCACTGCGGGCGAGATCGCCGTCGAGGAGATGACCGGCAAGCTCGGCTACATCGTCGGCAAGCGTGCCGCGGCGCCGGAGCGCTCCACCGTCACCGTGGTGCTGACCGGCGGCCTCGGCCGCACGGTCCCGGTGCTGGTCGAGGGCAGGGCCCGCATCCTGGAGGCCGCGCCCGACGACCCCACCGTCACCCTCACCCTGCCCGCGCCGCTCTTCGCCCGCCTCTACGGCGGCCGGGTCACGGCGGCCGAGGTGGCGGACGCGATCGGGATCGGTGGCGATCAACTGCTCGGCCACCGCGTGCTCGACGCGCTGGCCATCACCATCTGAGGGACGGAGGTCACGGGGTGACCATGATCTGCGCGGCGTTCGCCTTGACCTGGGCGTCGGCCCAGCGCAGCTGACGCAGCGTCTGCGGGTGGCAGCGCTGGGTGGTGGCGAGCAGGTTGCGGTCGCGCAGCGCCTGGGCGGTCTGCGCGAGGACCTCCCAGTCGAGCGAGACCCCGGCGGCGGTGCGGTGGATCTCGCGCAGATCGCGGAGCAGCAGCAGGGCCGGGGTGTGGTGCCTGCCGAGCAGCTCGCTGCCCTTCTCCCGCAGGCCGGCGAGCATGCCGTCGTCGGCGGGTTCGGGATTTAGCTCGAGGCCGTGGTCGCGGCCTGCCGCGGCGAGTTCGCGGACGTGCTGCTGGGACCAGCGGGCCAGGTCGCGGCCGACGTGGCAGATCTCGTGGTCGACGCGGTGCCGGTCGGCGGCGTGCAGCAGCTGGGCCGCCAGGTCGTTCTCGGCGCGGTGCAGTTCGCGGATCGCCATGGCCACCTTGGTCATCGCGCGCCCCCGGTGGCCTCGTGGACGGTCGCCGCGGCGCCGCCCACGGTGTCCGGGACGCCGGGTCGCACCGGCCGCGATGCCGTGGTGGTCGGGGCGAGCGCCGGGCTGCCGTCACCGGCCGCGACCCGCTCCAGCCGGGCGGCGCCGGTCTTGAACAGGGGCTGCTTCGATGCCGGATCCCAGTCGGTGAGGGTGAGTTCGTTGGCGGCGCGGCCGTTTCCGTCGCCGGGCTCGTGCCCGCCGGGGGTGTCCCAGTAGCCGTAGTGGAACGGCAGGAACACCACCCCGGGTCGGATCCCGCTGATCCGCAGCCGGGCGACGACCCGCCCGCGCGGGGTGAGCACCGCCAGGGAATCACCCTCGGCGAACCCTTCCCGCCGCGCGTCCGCGGCGGCCATCTCCACCCACACCTGCGGCGCGGCGGCCTGCAGCTGCGGTGCGCGCCCGGTCTTGGTGCGGGTGTGGAACTGGTAGAGCGTGCGGCCGGTGATCAGGTGGTACGGGTGCTCGTCGGAGACCGTCTCGTGCGGCGGGAGGTACTCGGCCGCCTTGATGATCGCCGTGCCGAACGGGTTCATCGCCCGGTACTCGGTGGGCTCCAGCGGGGCGCCGGTGACCAGGTCGCGGCCGTAGCTCTCGCACATCTCCGGTGCGCTGAAGAACTCGGCCTCCGCGTACAGGCGCTCGGTGCCGTCGGGGTGCGCGTCGTTGCAGGGCCACTGGATCCCGCTGCCGCCGCGGAGCTTGTCGTAGGACAGGCCGGTGTAGTCGCAGGGGCGGCCCTCGGTGCAGCGCTTCCACGCCTCGAAGGCCTCCTCCGGGGTGCGCCACTTGACCAGCGGTGCGCCGTCCCGGTCGGTCAGCTCCAGCCGGTCGGCGAGGTCGAGGAAGATGTCGAGGTCGGGGCGGGCCTGCCCGGGCGGGGCGACGGCCCGCTCGGACAGGTGCACGGTGCGGTCGGCGTTGGTGAAGGTGCCGGTCTTCTCGCCCCAGGCCGCGGCGGGCAGCACCACGTCAGCCAGCCGCGCGGTCTCGGACAGGAAGATGTCCTGCACCACCAGGAACAGCCGGTCCTGGGTCAGGATGCGGCGCACCCGGGCCAGCTCGGGCAGCGACACCGCCGGGTTGGTGCCGCTGACGTGTAGGAAGCGCAGCGAGCCGTCCTCGGCGTAGCGCATCATCTGCATGAGGTGGGTCGGTGCGGTGTAGTGCGGGATCCGCATCGGGTCGATGTTCCACACCCGCGCGAGATCGCGGACGTGCTCGTCGTTGGCCCAATTGCGGAAGGCGGGCAGGTCGCCGTCGGCGCCGCACTCGCGGGTGTTCTGCGCCGTCGGCTGGCCGTTCATCTGCAGGATCCCGCACCCTGGCCGCCCGAGCATTCCGCGGACCAGATGCACATTGTTCACCTGCACGGCCGCCGCGGTGGCCTGGTGCGACTGGTAGAAGCCCTGCAGCACGGTCGACAGCAACCGCTCGGACCGGCCGAGCAGCCGGGCGGCGGCCCGCAGGTCGGCCACCGGCACGTCACACAGCGCCGCGGCCCGCTCGGCCGGATACGGCTCGAGCTGCTCGCGCAGCTCCGCGAAACCGACGGTGTGCGCGGCGATCCACCCGTGGTCGACCCAATCGTTGGCGACGATCTCGTGCAGCAGCCCGTTCAGCAGCGCCACATTGGTCCCGGGGCGCGGGGCCAGGTGCACCGTCGCGGCCTGGGCGACCGGCGTCGCGCGGGGGTCGACGCAGAGGATCGCGGGCGGGTTCGGCCCGGCCAGCCGGTCCAGGATCCGGGCCCACAGCACCGCCTGCGTCTCGGCCACATTGTGGCCGTAGAGCGCGATCACGTCGGCGTGGTCGATGTCGGCGTAGGAGCCGGGCTGGCCGTCGCAGCCGAACGACTCCTTCAGTGCCGCGGCCGCGGTCGCGGTGCACAGCCGGGTGTTGCCGTCCATATGGTTGGTGCCGATGCCGCCGTGCCCGATCAGCCCGAGGGTGTAGTACTCCTCCAGGAACAGCTGCCCGGTGGTGTAGAAGCCGATCGAGCTCGGACCGCGCTCGGCGAGCAGCTCCTTCATCCGGCCCGCCACCGCGGTCATGGCGGTGTCCCAGTCCGTTTCGACCAGCTCGCCGCCGCGCCGGATCAGCGGCACGGTCAGCCGGTCCGGGGAGTTGTTGGCCTGCCAGCCGAACAGGTCCTGCGGGTCAAGCCTGCCGCGGTTGACCCGGTCGGCGGCGCGGCCGCGCACCCCCACCATGCGCCCGTCGCGGACCGCGATGTCGAGCCCGTCGCCGTTGGAGTGCAGCACCGACGCCGACTGCACCCAGGTCACCTCGTCCGCCCCGACGCCGGGCTCCAGGAAGGTGTCCACCCGGACGGGCCACCGCTGCCCCGGCCCGTACGGGGTGCGGGAGCCCCAGGGCTGCGCGATGCGATCCACCTCGGTCACGGGCGCGTCGTGCCCGCGTCCGGCTGCGCCAAACCCGTTCCGGTCGCCCCGATGCGGGCGGGCCGTCTGGGTCGCACTACGCCGAGCGCGTCCCCGGAGCGGTCACCGCCCGCCCTCCGCACGCTCCTCGGCCGGTCCCCACGCGGCCCGCCGCGCGATCTCGGCCAGCTGGGCCGGGTCGGCGACCGCGTCGGCGGGGTCGTCGGGCCAGCCGCGGGCCTGTTCGTCGGCCCAGTCGGCCCAGCGCGCCACCATCGCGTAGAACTCGGTGAAGAAGGCGCCTGCGAGCATGGTGGTGGCGGCGCGGTACTGGAACGGCCCCTCCCCTGCCGCGTACCGCTGCGCCACGGCGGCGTTCTCGGCATTGCGCTGCTCGGCCCAGCCGCGGGCGGCGGCGATGGTGCGCAGCGCGTCCCGCTTGGTGCCGTGGTCGGCGAAGCTGAGCTGCACGAGCTGCTCGAACTCCAGGACCGGGCCCTCCCCCGGCTCCGCCAGCCACTCGGCGAGCGCGGCCCGCCCCGTGCCGGTGATGGTGTAGACCGTACGCGGCCGCCGCCCGACGACCTCGTCCTCGGCGGTCGCGAAGCCCAGCGCCACCAGCTTCTTGGGCTCCTCGTAGAGCCTGCTCTGCGCCCGCGGCCAGACCCGGCCGAGGCTGCGCTCCATCTGCCTGGTCAGCTCGTAGGTGCTCCACGGCTGCACCGCGAGCAGCCCCAGCACTGCGAGAACCACCCCGAACGCCGCCCAGGCCGCGGCCTGGGACGGCGCGGAGGGCGCCTTCTGGGCGGCCAACCACCATCTGTTCGAGGCGGTCCTCGACCGCTACCAGCCCGCGTTCGAGCGCGCGGCGGCGATCGAGCCGCACCACCGCGTCCTCGACATCGGCTGCGGCACCGGCGGTTACAGCCGAACCGCCGCCGCGGCCGCGCACGGGGGCCACGTCCTCGGCATCGACCTGTCCAGCCGGATGATCGATGTCGCCCGCGACCTGGCCGCGCGGGCCGGGTTGCGCAACATCGCCTTCGAACGCGCCGACGCGCAGATCCACCCCTTCGACACCGATCACAACGTGCTCGTCAGCCAGACCGGCGCCATGTTCTTCGACGACCAGGACGCCGCCTTCACCAACCTGCACCACGCCCTGCGCCCCGGCGGCCGCATGGTCCTGCTGACCTGGAACCACCCCGAGCACCAGCAGTAGCTGCACGCCTTCACCCGCGCGCTCACCGGCCGCACCCCGCCCGACCCCGCCCCCGGCACACCGGGCCCCTTCTCGCTCAGCGACCCCGAGCGCACCGCGGCCCTGCTCGAACGGACCGGCTTCGGCGACATCGCCTGCACCGACCTCCGCGAGCGCACCGTCTACGGCCGCACCGTCGAGCAGGCCAACACCTTCCTGAGCGGACTCCTCGGCTGGATGCTCACCGAACAGGAACCGGACCGGCGCGCCGCCGCCATCGACGCCCTGCGCAGCACCCTCACCGCCCACCTGACCGACGACGGCGTCCGCTTCGACTCCGCCGCCTGGCTCATCACCGCCACCCGCCGATGACCGGCAGCACACCGGCCGTCTTCATCCCCGGACTCGCCGGGCACGCCGCCGAATTCGATGCCGTCGCCGACGGCTGGACCGACGGCCCCACCCTGCGACTGGACCCGTTCTACGGCGAACCCTCGATCGCGGGCCAGGCCGCGCGCGTCGCCGCAGCGGCGCAGCGAGCGGGCTTCGCCCGCTACCTGGTGGTCGGGCACAGCCAGGGCGGGCTGGTCGCGCTCGAACTGGCGAAGGCCGGGCCGGATTCCATCGCCGCCGTCGGCATCGTGGACGCGCCGATCCTCGTCCCCGCGCCGGTCCGAGCCGCCATGACCGCCTTCGCCGCACTACTCCGCACCCCGCTCGGCCCCGCGCTGCTGCGGGCCTTCTTCCGCGCGACCTTCGCCGAGGCCGACGGCCACGGCCACCGCGCCGACGTCATGGCGCGGCTCGCGGCGATTCCGCACGCCGACGCCCGCCGCCTCGTCCGCGCGACCTTCCGCTACCCCGCCCGCGAGGCCATCGCCGACCTGACCGTCCCGGCCGCCTACATCCGGGCGAACATCCCGACACCCCTCGACCGGCTGCCGGCCGGAGTCCGCGGATACGACCTGAGCGGTGCGGGGCACTGGGTCCACCTCCACCACCCGCAGCAGGTCACGACCGCGCTCCGGGAACTCGTCACCGCTACCGGCTCGGCGGCGGCAGGAATCCCGACGGCCACACCGTCCTGCCGTCGTACCTGACCCCGGCGACGGCGACCCCGCGCAGATCGACGCCGGTCAGATCGGCGCCGCTCACATCGGCGCCCTCCAGGGACGTGGACCGGAAACTCGCGCCGCGCAGATCGGCGTCCTGAAACCCCACCTCGTCCAGGTCGCACCGTTCGAAGGTCGCACCGGAGAGATCGGCGGCCCGGAAGCCGGTTCGCCGCAGGTCGGTGTCGGTCAGCACCGCCCCGCGCAGGTCGGCCGAGTCGAAATCGGTGTCGATGATCGTCGACGAGTTCACGACGAGGCCGCTCAGGTCGGAGCCCCGGAAGTCGGTGTTCGTCAGCGTCACGTCAACCATCAGCACACCGGCCAGACACGCCCCGGCCACATCCACGGAGTGGATCTCCTCGCCCCGCGTCCTCGCCTCCCCGTCCTCTTCGTAGCCTCGGCGAGCGATGGCGGTCGAAGCAGCCTCGATGTCCGGAGCGACCCCCTCGATCGAGTCACACGCCGCGCCCGCGGGCGCGTGCGTCCGGACGAAGGCCGAGAGCACCGAGAACACACCCCAGTGATCCCGGGGCGAGTCGACCGCCAATCGCTCCAGCGAATAGATGGCACCGAGCCGGATATCCAGATTCTCGGAGCCGAGCTGCGACACCGCCTTGTAGTACCGGTCGTTGATCTGCGTCTCACGCTGCAGCTCGACCTGCCACCGGCTCGCCTCGAACGACCTCGCGGTGAACAGCACCGCCCCGATCGCCGTCAACGCCGTGACCAGCCCCGCGATCTCGGCGACGGTGATCCCCCTGAACCGGTCCGCGATGCCACGGAAGAAGACCCGGACCGCTCGAAACCGGGAAGCGCGCGGAATCCGGAGCCGCTGACCGGCCGTGCTGCGCCGCAACCTGCCCCGCCGAGGCGGCGGAAGGGCGCGCCGCGGCCGGCTCGGAACCGGCCGACGCAGACCGGCGCCCGCGACTCTCCGAGGTGTCGAAGAGTTCGGTCGACGCGGCGAACCGGCAGCCATGTCGCGATCATGCCCGAATCCCCGATCGATACGCGCGCACCCGACCAGGCGTTTCTCGGAGCCGGACCGCTCGGACGAACACCGGGAGGTCGCCTTCCCGGGTGGAACGGGTATGCCGCACGAGTGGACGCGACCGGGTCGCGTCCATGGCGCGGAGCCGACGAGGGCTGCGCGTTCCGGAGCGGCGGTGAGAGGACATGACCAGCACTCAGCAGAGGCGATCCCTGCACAACGCCGCCGCTACCAGCGCGTTGGCACCGGTCTGCGTGGGCCGTTTCGGCTACGACCCGGCCGCGCGGACGGTGTGGTGGTCGCGGCAGAGCGAGCCGCGCTCGGCGGCGGCGGCCGAGGCCGGGGACGGGCGGATGAGCATCGAGACGCTGCTCGATCAGGTCCATCCGCAGGACCGCGCACAGCTGGCCGAGGCACTGGCCGACAGGCAGCAGTTCTGCCTGCGGGTGCGGTTGCCCGACGGCGCCGGAACCGAGCGGACACTGATCCTGCTCGTGGACCAGGCCGCCGCCGACGACGAGGTCGAGGGGATCTACATCGACCTCACCGACGCACTCGGCGCCCAGCACAAAGCGCTGCTGGACGAGAAGCTGCCGCCGATGGTCGCCGCGGGTGCCCTGATCGAGCAGGCGGTGGGGATGCTGCGGCTGGTCTACGGCGTCACCGCGGACAAGGCCCGCGAATTGCTGCTGTGGCGGGCCGGGGAGACCGGGGTGCCGGTCACCGAGTTCGCCGCCCGGCTCTGCGCCGCCGTCGTCGACGACGCCGAGGCGGCACCGGCGCCGGTGCGGGCCCGGGTCGACGATCTACTGCTGACCTTCCACCAGCGCGCCGCCGAGGACTGATCCGGGTGCGGCCGGGCCTCGGCTCGTTCAGCTGATCCGGGTCCCCGACCAGCCGAAGCGGCGTAGATGTCGAGCGCCCGCCATCCGCCTGCGCGCCGCCGAACTGACGCACCCGGTTGTCCGTCCGGCACCGGAGTGAACCCAGCGCACCACCCGGGCCTATTCCGGCAGCACGACGGAGCTGCGCAGGGTTCCCAGCCTCGCGATCTGATCCGGCGACCACGGCTGCGCGGTGGAGCGGTCGGCGCCGAGTTGCACGAGCGTCACCGTCAGGTCCACCGCGCGGACTCCGCCCTGCTCGACCCCTGCCCGCAGGGCAACCGAGGTTCTGCCGATCTTCACGACCTCGACATCGACCTCGGCCGCGCCGGTGAAGAGTTCGCGGGCGAAGTCGCTGTTCACATTGACGACGGCGATATCGGTGAGCGTGAAATTCTCGTCGAACGCGTCGAGGAGCATTCGGTTCCACACGCGGGTCGCCGCCTCGAGGACGCAGAAGTAGGGCACGTGCCCGCCGACGGTTTCCGGCGCGTCCTCGGCGGCGTAGTTCCGCAGGACGACATGTTCTCGAGGCATTGCTGGATGGTAGACAGCGGTACGGGCGCGCGGCACCTCCCACCGGCGCTCCGACCGCGGAAACCGTCCTCGGCCAGGCCGGGGTGTCTGCCCGCGTCCGGTCCCTCGATCGGTGCCATCAGGAGGCGGTGGTGATCGGCGCGGCGAGGTGCTGCTCGTGCACCGCGCGCTGCAATCGGTCGAGGGTCTCCGCGAGCCCCGGCCCGGAGCGGGGCCCCGGAGTGAAGGTCGCGGGGAGCTTGCGCATGCCCTGGATGATGCCGATGGTTTCGTAGTGCACCGCCCCCGCGGGATCGCAGGCGTAGTCCGGCATCCGGTCGAGCACGGCGAGCAGCATGCGTTTGAAGACCAAGCGGGCAACGTTGGAGCCGATGCAGCGGTGGATGCCGAGGCCGAAACTCAGGTGCCGGTTGGCTTTTCGGTCCAGGACGACGGTATCGGGATCGGGGAAGACCGCGGGGTCGCGGTTGGCCATCGCCCAGGACAGCCAGAGCCGTTCGCCTTCGCGCAGGTCGCGCCCCGCGACTGCGTGGTCGGCGGAGATGGTGCGGCCGTCGCCGGGGGCGGGGGTGAAGTAGCGCAGGAATTCCTCGGTGGCGGGGTCGAGCAGTTCGTCGCGTTCGCCGCTGAGGGTGGCGCGCTGGTCGGGGTGCTGAGCGAGCCATTCCAGCGCGTGTGCGGTGAGGGCGGTGGTGGTGTCGAAGCCGCCGCCGATGAGCAGCCCGAGGTTGCCGAGCAGGTCGAGCTCCTCGGGTGCCTCGCCGTCGATCCGCATCCGGGCGAGCGCGTCGATGATACCCGGCCGCGGGTTCTCCCTGATCTCGTGCAGGTTGGCCAGCAGGTCCATGCCCATGGTCATGTTCATCGCCTGGACGCGCTCGGTGTCGGGGGAATCGGGCGGGGTGTAGACCGAGGCGTGCGCGGGCTCGCTGTAGAGCGCCCACTTGTGCAGCGGGACGCCGAGAATGGCCAGGGTGAGCACCGCGGGCACGATATTGGCGAGGTCGTCGACGAAGTCGATGTGGCCGGTCTCGATCCGCTCGTCGAGGCAGGCGTGCACCAGGTCGTCGATGAACGGCTGCCAGCGGGCGACCGCGCGGGGCGAGAGGTAGGGGTTGAGCACCGCGCGGAACTGCCGGTGCTCGGGGTCGTCCATCTCGATGATGCCGTTGCGCATGGGCAGGTAGGTCTTGCCGGAGGGGATGGTGATGCCCTGGTAGCCGCGGCGCTCGTTCTTGTAGTCGCGGTCGCTGGAGACGTGCGGGCAGCGGGCGAGCTCGAAGACCTCGCGGTGGCCCGCGGCGACCCAGTGCCCGCCGTGGGTGTCGGTCCAGGCCAGCGGGCAGTGCTCGTGCAGGTCGCGGGTGACGGCGTCGAAGCGGCCGCGGTACTCGGGGGTGTGGCGGTCGAAGTGGTAATCGGGGGTGCGGCCGGGTGCGGCCGGGCCGGGGCGTGGGTTCACCGGGGAGTCCTCTCGGGCAGTGCGGGAGTCGAGGCGGGCGGAGTCGGAGTTCACCGCGGCACGGGTGCGTGCGGACCGCCGAAGGGGGTCGGGATCGTCCAGGGGCCGACCGGGGGCGGGTCGGCGGTCTGCAGCGGGTCGGCCGGGGGCGCGGGCGGGACCGGGTCGTCGGCCGGGCGCGGGGCGTTGCCCGCGCCGCGCGGGATGAGCGCGGGGTCGGCGCAGTCCGCGTGCAGGTAGGGCGGGGCGTAGTCGGGGACCGAGCCGGGGCGGCGCGGGGTGGCGTAGTCGCAGGCGTAGCGGGGGTAGATGCTGGCAAGGGCCCAGACGCCGCCGTCGTGGAAGGCCGAGGCGACGGCGTCGAGGGCAGAGCCTGCGCGCTGCTGTGGGAAGAAGAACTCCTCGAGCGCGGGGACGCGGGTGTAGGCGACCTGGGAGACGGTCATGAGGTTGCCGAGCAGCGCCACCATGGTGGGCGAGTTCTCCGCGAGGATGGCGTCCAGGGTGGAGAGCATGGTCGGGGTCTGCGCGAGGAGCTGCTGGTAGCCGCCGGTCATCGACGACACCCCGCTCAGCGTGGCGGCGAGGTTCGCCGCGGTGGCCTGCAGCGCGCCGCGCCCGTCGTGCAGCGCGGCCAGCACCACCCTGCTGTTGTGCAGCAGGTGCACCGTCTGCGGCAGGACGCCGTCGAGGGTGGCGACGAGGAAGACGCCGCCGTCGATGAGGGCGGCCAGCTTGTCCGGGCCCGCCGCGCCGACCCCGAGTTCGCGGGAGATCGCGGCGAGCCGGTCAGGATCCAGCTGGGCCAATGTGCCGCTGAGGCTTTCGAGCATGTCCGCCAGCGGCACCGGGGTCGAGGTGCGGTCGGCGGTGATCAGTGCGCCGTCGGTGAGGAAGGGCCCGTCGTCGCGGTCGGGCAGGAAGTCGAGGTACTGCTCCCCCGCCGCGGAGAGCGCGGCCGCCCGGACCGGGCCGGAGGCGGGGATGCGGGTCCGGCCGTCGATCGCGGCGACGGCGATCACCCGGTCCCCGGCGACCTGGACGGACTCGACCCGCCCGACCCGGACTCCGCGCACGGTGACGTCCTGGCCGGGCAGCAGC
The DNA here is from genome assembly GCF_042667085.1 of Nocardia sp. NPDC057353. Lineage (NCBI taxonomy): Bacteria > Bacillati > Actinomycetota > Actinomycetes > Mycobacteriales > Nocardiaceae > Nocardia > Nocardia sp. NPDC057353. The sequence continues at coordinate 41,410 of NZ_JBHVAK010000010.1, read as the reverse complement.
CCGCCGGAGCGCTCCAGCTCCACCCGCACGCGGTACGGCTCGTCGAAGGGATCGAGGCGCAGCGTGCCCATGCCGAGGTAGCCGCAGGCCAGGACGAGTACCGCGAGCAGCCCGGCCAGTGAGATCGCGAGGCGGTGCCGGTATGCGCGGCGCACCGCGCCGACCAGGAGCCGGGCCTGCGCCTCCCATCGGCTCGGACGGGTGGGGCGGATCATCGGGGCCCGCCTTCGATCCGGCCGCCGAGCCGTTCGAGCATGTGCTGCAGCGAGCCGACGAAGGCGGTCCAGTCGGTCGGATCGGGCAGCCGGGCGCCGGGGGTGCCCGGGAATCCGGGGTCCGGGGTGGCGCCGACGGCGATCCGGGTGACGTCGGCGTCGATGTGCCCGTTCGGGCCGCTGATCATCTTGATGACGACGCCGAGCATGGTGTTCAGCTCGTCGAGGTCGGCCTCGGGGTTGGTGGCCGCCGCGTTGAGGCCGCGGCCCAGCCGGTTGATGTCGGCGGCCATGTCGGTGTCGTCGGTCTGCTGGATGCTGGGGAACCGGGCCAGCTGAGCGGTGACGACGTCGATGCGCTCGACGAGGGTGAGCAGGGCGTCAGTGTTCTCGGCCAGGACCGCTACCGCAGGCTCCGCCGCGGCGACGGTGCCGGTGAGCGCCGGGCGGCCGTCGGCCAGGGTGGTGCTCAGATCGGCGAGGTCGTGCAGGGTCGCGTCGATCTGCGCGGAGCGCGCGGTCAGGGTGTCGAGCAGCGCTCGGGTCTCGCCGAGCAGCGTCGCCAGCCGGTCGCCGCGGCCGCCGACGTACTCGCCGAGGGCGGTGACCACGCTGGTGAGGTGTTCGATGGTGCCGCCGTTGACCAGCAGCGACGCGCGCGTGAGGAGCTCCTCGATGGTTCTCGCCGACGAGGTGGATTCGATCCCGATCCGGTCGCCGTCGGCGAGCTGCGCGGACGAGGGGGTGGCCGGCGGCCGCAGGGCCACGAAGACGTCGCCCATGGGGGTGGCCGAGCGCAGCTGCGCCGCGGTGCCGACCGGCAGCCGCACCGCCGCGGTGATGCGCAGCCGCACGACGGCGGTGTAGTCCTCGGCGGCCATGGACTCGACCTGGCCGATATCGGCGCCGTTCAGCTTGACCTTGGCCTTGGCGGGCAGGTTGAGGGCGTTGGCGAAGGTGGCGGTCAGCGTGTAGGTGTCGCCGCCGAGGCCGGGCGCGGGGAGCGGGAGCCGGTCGAGTCCGGTGGCGCATCCGGTGGTGGTGAGCGCGATCGCGGCGGCGCAGGCGAGCAGGCGTGCGGGTCGGTTCATCGGGGGTTGCTTTCTGCCAGTCCCGCCAGGATCGCGGTGATGCCGAAGTCCGGTCCCATGTCACGCATGCTGCCGGTGGCGCAGCCGAGGTTCTGCAGCTGCAGCAGGTTGCAGATCTCCTTGACCATCTGCCCGTCGAGCAGCAGCCGGTTCACGTCGACGGCGGCGCGCAGCGCGCCGACGTCGTGGTCGATGGCGTTGTAGGCGTTGTCGGTGACGAGCGGGAACACGTCGAGGAATTCGGCCAGGTTGTAGTCGTACTCGGCCAGCGAGGTGGTCACGGTGTTGGCGTTCGCCGTGAGCCCGGCGATGGTGTCGCGGTGGCGCAGCAGCAGGTCGCTCACCTGGGCGATGATGCGGTTCAGCGCGGCGCCGGTGCCGCCTTCGCCGAGTTGCTGGTCGGCCAGGAAGGCACTGAGTTGCGTGACGGCCGAACCGAATTCGCGCAGGGTCCGGTCGTTGCGCGCGGCGGTGGCGGTGAGCGAGTCGAGGCCGGTGACGACGGTGCCGATGGCGTCGCGGGTGGCGGCGCCGCCGTCCGGGCCGAGTTGCAGCGCGCGGGCGAGTTCGCCGAGCGCGGCGCGCATGTCGTCGCCGTTGCCGCTCGTGGCGGCGGTGCCGAGCCCGACGAGGTCGGCGACCGGGCCCGCGCCTGCGCCGTCGCCGCCGAGCGAGGTCGCCAGCTTCTGCGCCATGGCGAGCAGGGCGTCGAATTCGACCGGCGTCCTGGTCCGGTCCGGGCCGAGGACGGCGCCGTCGGGGAGTTCGGGGCCGCCGCGGTAGACCGGGGTGAGTTCGATGTGGCGGTCGGTGAGCAGCGAATCGGAGACGGTGACCGCCTGCACGTCGGCGGGCAGCGCGATCTCGCCGTCGATCTCCATCTCGACCTCGACATCGGTGCCGCGCACCGTGATCCGCTCGATGCGCCCGACCGGCATGCCGAGCACGGAGACGGCATTGCCCTCGTAGAGGCCGTTGGCATTGGCGAAGTGGGCGGTGACGGTGTGATCGCCGGTGCCGGTGGTGCAGCCGGCCAGACCGGCGGCGGTCAGGGTGACCGCGGCGAGTTTGAAGGCGGTCAGCGCAGCGCTCATCGGCAGTCCTCGTGGTAGGGCTCCCGGCCTGCGGCGACCGCGGTGGCGCTCAGCGCGCACATCCAGGAGTCGATGAAGGCGCCGTCGGGGGCGTTGGCGTTGAGTTCGGGGCCGCTGCCGGTGGCGTTGGCGAAGAGCCGCCACGGGACGGGCAGGATCTGCAGGATGTTGCGGAGCAGGTCGTCGTGAGCGGCGATCATGCCGGTCATGTCGCGCAGGTCGGTGAGCAGCTGGTCGATCTCGGCGTGGCCGTCGACGAGGATCGGTTCCAGCCGGTGCACCAGGCCGGTGGTGGCCTGGAGCAGCAGACGCAGCGCGTCCTGGCGGGCGATGATCTGCTGTAGCAGGGTGCGGCCGCGGCCGACCACGGCGGCGAGGCCGGCCTGCTGCCCGTCGAGGACGGTGGTCACCTGAGCGGTGCTGGTTAGCAGGGCGCCGATCTGATCCCGGCGGGTGGACACCACCTCCGACAGCGATCGGACATCGGCCAGAATGCCGGGGATCAGGGCGGGCACCCCGTCGAGTTCGCGCGAGAGCGCCGACATCGATTCGGCGATCCGGTCGGCGTCGATCTGGTCGAAGGTGGTGGTGGCGTCCTGCAGCGCGGTCTCCAGGTCGTACGGGACGGTGGTCTGCGCGAGCGGAATCCGGTTGCCCGGCAGCTCGCCCGCACCGGTGGAGCGCAGTTCGACGAAGCGCGAGCCGAGCAGCGTGGTCAGCTTGATCGCGGCCGCGGTGTCCGGCCCGAGGGCGACGCCGTCGTCCTCGACCACCAGGGTCACCTCGACGTGGTCGCCGTTCAGCCTGGTGTCGGTGACCGTGCCGACCGGGATGCCCGCCCAGGTGACGGCGTCGCCCGCGCTGATCCCCGCGGCCTGGGCGAACTCGGCGTGGTAGGTCCTGGTTCCCAGGTGCAGGGAGTCGACGACGACCAGGACGATCAGGGCCACGGTCAGCGCGATCACAGCTCCCGCGCCCAGCCGCAGCGAGGTGTCCACGTCGTGTCGTTTCCGGTTCCTGGGGTTCACCTGCAGATCGGGGAGTGTTGGGGCGCGCCGGTGGGCGAGGCGGCGCCGAGGATCCTGGCGATCACCGGGTCGACGCCGGGGACCACGCTGAATCGAATGTCGCAGACGTAGGCGTTGACGAAGGCGCCGCTGTCGACGGCGCGGACCATGGCCTGCATCAGCACCGGGAGGTTGAAGCCGAGGTAGGCGAAGCGGTCGCTGCCCGCGACGAAGTGGCGGGCGAGGCCGGGTTCCCGGTGCACGAACTCGGTCAGCGCGGGCGCCGCGCCGTCGACCACCGTCGCGGCGTCGGTGACCACCGCGGCGATCCGGTCGGTCTGCGTCAGCAGTTCGTCGCGGCGCGCGTCGAGGCCGTCGAGCAGCTTCCTGGTCTGCGCGAGGGTGCCCTGCATCGCGGTGCTCTGGCCCGCGAGGGCCGTCGTGACCGCGGTGAGGTTGTCGATCAGGGTGCCGAGGATCCGGTCCGGGCCCGCGAAGGACTGGGCGAGCGTCGCGGTCTGGGTGATGAGGGCGCCGAGCGCGCCGTCGTCGCCCTGCAGTGCCCGGATCAGCGCCGAGGTGAGGTTGTCGACGTCATCCGGGTCGAGGGTGCTGAACAGGGGTTGGAAGCCGTTGAGCAGCCCGGAGATGTCGAAGGACGGCTGGGTGTGTTCCAGCGGGATCCGGGCGCCCGCCGCCAGCCGTGCGGGGTCGCCGAAGTCGGCGAGGCTCAGCCCGAGGTAGCGCTGGCCGATCAGGTTCTGGTAGGTGACCGAGGCCATGGTGTTGCCGGTGACGGTCTGGTCGCGGTGCACCCGGAAGGTGACCTCGGCGTGCGGGCCGTGCACGGCGATGGCGTCGACCCGGCCCACCTGCACCCCGGCCACCCGGACGTCGTCGCCGACGCGCAGCCCGGAGACGTCGGTGAAGACCGCGGAGTAGGTGTCGGTGTCGCCGGTGACGTCGCGCTGCAGGGTCACCTGCACCATCCAGGTCAGCACCGCGGCGACGAGCAGGAAGGCGGTCACGGCGATGACGTCTCGTCGCTGTTTCATCGCGGCAGCTCCGGGGTGGGTGCGGGCGCCAGGCCGAAGAGTTCAGCGAGGGAGCCGGTTTCCGGTGGCAGGGTGAGGGATTCGGTGAGCCGGTCGCGGTGTTCGGGGCCGTTGACCGGGGCGTCGAGGCTGTCGATCACCGAGGGACCGGCGGGGCCTGCTGCGCAGTTCGGGCCCGCCAGCTCGCCGTAGCGGGGGCAGTCGGTGCTGGTGTACTGCTTGTGCGGGGTGAGTTCCACGATCACCTTGGCAGTGCCGCTCTGGTCATCGGCATTCCAGAACTCCTGGGTGAACACTCGGGCGACGTTGGTCTGCGAGGTGGTCATCTGGACGAAGTTGTCGCTGCCCGCGGCCAGTACGTGCAGCACCGGGCCCAGCCGGGCGGTCAGGCCGCGCAGGGTGTCGCCGCGGTTGATCAGGGCGGCGCCGACCGTGCCGGTGGTTCCGATGCCGCCGGTCAGCAGCGCGCTCAGCTGCGCCCGCTGTTCGGCGACGGTCTGCAGCGGGGTGACCGCTTCGTGCAGCGCGGTGAGCAGATCCGGTGCCGACTGCTGGAGTCCCCGCACGGCGTCGGAGAGCCCGAGCAGCAGCGAGGTCTCCCCTGCCGCCTCGGCCTCCTCGCGGTAGGCGCGCACGATCCGCTCGAGTTGGCCGGCGGCGGCGAGCGCGTCGGCGCCGCGGCCGCGGGTCGCGCGCTCGAGGGTTTCCAGGATGCCGACGGTGGGGTCGTTGCCCGGCCTGCCCACCGCCGCGGCGAGTTCGCTGAGCGCGGTGAGCGAGGTCTGCAGCTGGAGGCCCGCCCGGCTGCGGTCCTCCGGGATGCGGGCGCCCGCGGTCAGCGCGGGGCCGGGGCCGTTGTCGATGAGCTGGACCGACGGGACGGCGAAGACATTGCTAGGCACGACCCGCGCGGTGACGGTGGCCGGGATGCCGCTCGCGTGCTCGGCCAGCAGGTCGAGGTGGACCGCAGTGGTCTGCCCGCCCGCCGCGGGCTCGACCTCCCGCACGCTGCCGACCAGCACCCCGCGGTACTTGACGTCGGAGCGGGCGGGCAGCCCGTCCCCGGCGTCGGTCAGCACCGCGGTGACCTCGACGGTGCGCGCGAAGGCTCCCTCGGAGCGGGCGATCATCGCCGCGGCGGTGGCGGCGAGCACGGCGAGCACGGCCACGCCGCGCACGAAAAGGCCTGCGTTGGTCAGGTTCCGGTCGTCGGATTCGAAGCGGATCGACATGGCGCTACCCGCTGATCCTGGAGCCGGCGTCGAAACCCCACAGCGCCAGCGTCATGAGCAGGTTCACCGTGATCATCACGGTGATGCTCGCGCGCATCGCCCGCCCGGCCGCGATGCCGACGCCCTGCGGCCCGCCGCGCGCGTAGTAGCCGTAGTAGCACTGGATGGTCGTGGTGACGATGACGAAGACGATCGCCTTGGACAGCGAGTAGACGATGTCGGTGCCGCTGAGCACCAGGTCGAAGTAGTGGTCGTAGGTGCCGAAGGACTGCCCGCCCACCAGCCCGACGAACAGCTTCACCGCCAGGTAATCGGCGGCCAGCGCGGCCAGGAAGAGCGGGACCATCGCCACCACCGAGGCGACCAGCCGGGTGGTCACGAGGAACGGGACCGGGCGGATGGCGATCGAATCGAGGGCGTCGATCTCCTCGGCGATCCGCATGGCGCCGAGTTGGGCGGTGAATCGGCAGCCCGCCTGCGCGGCGAAGGCGATCGAGGCCATGATCGGGGCCAGTTCGCGGGTGGCGGCGGTGGCCGCGATCATGCCGGTGGCGGGCTGCATGCCGAGCAGTTTCAGCGCGTTGAACCCCTCGATGCCGACGATGCCGCCTGCCGCCGCGCCCAGGATGATCATGATCCCCGCGGTGCCGCCGCCGACGATGAGCGAGCCGTTGCCCCAGGTGACATCGGAGATGATGCGCAGCGTCTCGCGCCGGTAGTGCCGCAGCGTCAGCGGGATCGCGGCCACCGCGCGGCCGAAGAAGGTGGCCATGTGCCCGAGCCCGATGATGCCCCGCGCCGGCGGCCCGGCCACCGCGAGCGCGGTGCGCACCCCGGGCGGGCGGTAGGTGCTGGCCATCAGAGCGTCGTCCTCGGGAAGAGCATGGTGTAGAGCTGGGTGAAGCCCAGGTTCACCACCATGAGCACGACGATCGAGGCGACCACGGCCGCGTTCACCGCGTTCGCCACCCCGCCGGGACCGCCGCGGGTGTTGAGCCCCTTCTCGCACGAGATGACGACGACGATCACCCCGAACACGGCGCCCTTCACCATGGCCAGGTACAGGTCGCCCGAGGTGGCGAAGGAGGAGAAGGTGGCCAGGTAGCTGCCGGGCGTCCCGTCCTGGACGTAGACGTTGAACAGGTAGCCGGCCAGGAACCCGACGAAGCAGCTCACCCCGGTCAGCGCCATGGCGACGACCACCCCTGCGGCGAGCCGGGGGACGACGAGCCTGCGCAGCACCGAGATGCCCATGACTTCGAGGGCGTCGATCTCGTCCCGGATCTTGCGCGAGCCGAGGTCGGCGCAGAGCGCGGACCCCACCGCCGCCGCGAGCAGGATGGCGGTGACCAGCGGCGCGGACTGCCGGATGACGGCGAGCCCGCTCGCGGCCCCGGCCAGCGCCGTCGCCCCGACCTGCCCGGCGAGCAGCCCGAACTGGATCGACAGCGTGGCGCTGATCGGCAGCGCGACCGCCACGGTCGGCAGCAGCGAGGTCCGCACCATGAACGCGGACTGGGCGATGAATTCGTCGAGCGGGAACCGGCGGGTCACGATGTCGGTGGCCAGATAGCGCAGGGCGCCGCGGCCGAGCGCGACCTGCCTGCCGACCGTCTGCAACGCGGCGACCGGGTGCCTGCGGACGTAGCCGGTCGACCACGCCGCGATCTCGGTGACCGCGCTCGGCGCGGTCGGTTGGCTGTTCGGGATGTCATCGAGAGTCACTGTGCGCTCCCCCGGGTTTCGGTTATCGCGGTGCGGGTGCGGCGAGTTCGCGCAGGGCGGAGAGGAACAGCTCGTCCATGCGCGGGCTGAGCTCACCCAGGGTGCTCGCGCCTGCGTGCCCAGCCGAGCCGAAGACCCGGGCGAGGGCGTCGTCGGTGGTGGTGGCGCCGATGGTCAGGCAGAGGCAGGCCACGCCGTCGGCGCGGAGTTCCTCGAGTGCCCTGTGCGCGTCGGCCTCGGCGTAGCGGCCCTCGTACCCCTCGTCGTAGGGGTGGCCGTCGGAGAGCACCACCAGCAACCGGTGCTGCGTTCCCGCCTCGCGTTTCAGGATGTCGCCCGCACCGCGGATCCCGGCCCCGAGGCGGGTGTAGCTCGCGGGCTGGAGCTGGTTGAGCCGAGCCCGCCCGGCCGCGCCGAAGCGCTGGTCGAAGGTCTTGATCGCAGGCAGGTGCACGGCGTGGCGGCCCTGGGAGCGGAAACCGTAGACGGCGACCCGGTCGCCGAGCTCCTCCAGCGTGTGCGCCATAGTGGCGGCCGCGCGGCGCTGGTGGTCGTGCACGGCGAGGCCGTCGGGGTCGGTGTCGGTGGCCGAGCCGGAGGCGTCGAGCAGGATCAGCACACCCAGATTGCGATCCAACTTCCGGTGCTCTCGATAGACGTGCTCCACGGGCGAGTGCCCGGAGCGCAGGTCGACCACGAGGTCGATCAGGGCCTCGATATCGAGGTCGTCGCCGTCGGGGCGGCGGCGCAGGGTCCTGGGGCCGAGCCCGATCCGGGACAGCCTGCGGCGCAGCACCTCGTCGTCGGCCACGCCCGCCGCGGCGATGTCGGCCTCGACGGTGAGCGGGAAGTCGAGCACCCGGCACCAGTCGGGTTTGTAGCGCTGGGCGTGCACGTCCCACTCCGGGTGCAGCGCGCCGCCGATGCCGAGCGCCGCGCCGGGCTTGCCGTCGTCGGTGAACTGGATGCGGGTCGGCATCGGCTGCGCGTCGGCGCCCACCCGCTGCACCTTGCGCACCGCGCGGACCTGCATCTCCGCCCCCGCGGGGCCGTCGCCGGCCGAGCGGGAGTTGCCGAAGAGCTTGCGCAGCTGGTCCGAGAGCGCCTTGGAGTTGAAGAGCGGGTTCTCGAACAGCTTGAGGATCTTGCTGCCGCCGACCTGGTCGCCGCCGTCCTCGTCGTCCTCCTCGCCCTCGGGCATATCGATCAAGTCGAATTCGAGGCGCAGCTCCTTGGCGGTGGCCTTGCCGCCCGCCCCCGGCGGCTGGGCCAGCAGCTTGGACGGTTTGATCACCCCGAACCACTCCGGCGGGTCCGGCACCGGCTCCCGGCCGGTGGCCAGGGCGAGCGACTCCTGGGCCGTCGCGGTGCGGGGCGGGGCGAACGGGCCGGGCACGGCGTCGGCGGCGAGCGCGGTGCCCAGCCCGGCCAGCACCCGGCTGCCCTCCAGTGCCAGGTAGCGGCGGGCCGCCGCCGGGCGGGCCCGCAGTGCGCGCACGAGGTGCGGGTCCAAGCTGCCCGCGCCGAGCAGAGCCGCCTGCAGCAGCATTTCCCGGCGTTGCCCCGCCGCGGAGGCGCCAACCGAGACGTAGACGGCGCCGCCGGTGGTGTAGGCGTGCTCGCCCGCAGGCGCCCGCGCGACGTCGACCGCCCGGCCTGCGACGTAGCTCGCCAGCAGCCGGAAGCGGTCGAGCTCCGCGGTGTTCACGGCCGCGGCAGTACGGCGTCGGCGAGCTCGCCGAGCGCCCGCACCACGTCGGCGTCGTCGGAGAGCGTCCGCACCACCGCCGACTGCACGGCGGCGCGCAGCGGCAGCCCCTCGGCGACCAGCCCGCCCGCCAGGATCAGCAGCCGGGTGGAGGCCGCCTCGCGCAGCGGCGACCCGTCGATGCGGCGGATGGCCTGGCCGAGCCGCACCAGCGCGGCCGCCGTCCCGGCATCGATCCCCGCCTCGTAGGCGACCACGTCGGCCTCGATCTCGGCAGGCGGGAAGTCCAGCTCGATGGCGACGAAGCGTTGCCTGGTCGACTCCTTGAGGCTCTTGAGGACGCTCTGGTAGCCGGGGTTGTAGGAGATCACCAGCTGGAAGCCGGGTGCGGCGGGCACACTGGTGCCCAGCCGGTCGACCGGGAGTTCGCGCCGGTGGTCGGCGAGCGGGTGGATCACCACGGTCGTGTCCTGGCGCGCCTCGACCACCTCGTCCAGGTAGAAGATCGCGCCCGAGCGGACCGCGCGGGTCAGCGGTCCGTCGACCCAGACCGTCTCGCCGCCCTGCAGCAGGAACCGGCCCACCAGGTCGGCCGAGGTCATGTCCTCGTGCCCGGCGGCGGTGATCAACTCGCGGCCCAGCTCGTGCGCCATGGCCTCGACGAAGCGGGTCTTGCCGCAGCCGGTCGGGCCCTTGAGCAGGACCGGGGAGCCGCGGCGGGCGGCGGCGCGGAAGACCTCGCTCTCGTCGCCCACCGAGCGGTAGTACGGGGTGCTGGAAATGCGCGGCGCGGTGGTGAGAGTCATGTCAGTTACCTCGCTCGTGGGGGACGATCTTCGGCAGTTCGACGCCATCGGGGATCACGACATTGCCCTCGGTGTCGATGTAGACGGTGTCGCGGCCGGGAATCGGCATATCCGGGTGCGGGCAGGGCCGGTCGGTGCCGTCGCCGCAGACGCCCATGTCGAAGTAGGAGCGCTTCTGGATGTCCTCGGGCCACGGGTCGGCGTTCATGGCGAACCACTGCGCGGGCAGGTTGTAGCAGACGAAGAAGAACATGCTGCAGGCGGCGAAGATGGCCAGGAACCTGGTGGTCTGCTGGCGCACGAAGCCGCCGCCGGTGCGCTCCAGTCCGCGTTCGACGAAGGTGCGGCCGCGGTCGTCGGTGAAGTAGCGCAGCGCGCACAGCCCCGCCTGCACCCCGCCCCACATGAGCCCCTCGTAGATGGGCCACTGGTAGTAGGTGCCCGCGTTGATCGAGAGCGACTGGATGGCGCCGGGGTAGGTGAAGAGCCCCATCGGCATGAGGAAGAGCCCCTCGATGACCAGGTCGAAGAAGAAGGTCCAGACGATCAGGATGCCGATCAGCCCGTAGTTGTTGATGTTCGGCCACTTCTTCTTGGCCTGCCGCATGACGAAGCAGCCCAGGATGGTGCAGAGCAGCACGCCGTAGGAGTAGCCCGCCGCGTTCATCAGCAGCGGCTCGGCCATCATGGCGCCCGGCTCGGCGTAGGAGCGCCAGCCCGGGATCTCCGCGACCCAGGAGCCGCGGTTGAACATCCAGGTGTTGTAGGTGCTCCAGGTATTGAAGTAGTTGAGCAGCGGGTCCTGGAAGAACAGTAGCCCGCAGGCCACCAGGAGCATGCCGTCCAGGGTGATCCGGCGCTCGCGCCGCCACGGCCGCACGATGAACCACCAGATGCCGACCGGCCAGCCGGCCAGGATGACGGTGGTCCAGGTGCCCAGGATGATCTTCATCCAGGTCGGCGGGTCGCTCGGCCCGGTCGGCACCCGCTCGAAGTGCGGCCCGACGGCCCAGCTCACCCAGATGTAGATCTGGAAGGCCAGGATCAGCCCGCCGACGATCGCCCAGACCACCACCGGTCTCGAAGTCTTGGCTTGTTTCGATCCCAGATCCGCCGTCGCACCGATGGATTCGGTGACCGGCGCGGACTTCTTGTCGGCAGGCGCGCTCATCGCAACACCTCCGAAACGGACCCCGCGCCCGCACGGAGCCGCCGTGGGCTCGAGCAGGCCGCAGGCCGGGATTCAGGGCAATAGCGCGGGTTTGGTGAAGACGAGGTCGTCATCGTCCGCCCTCCTCGGGAATCGACGCGGTTGCCAATATACCGATGGGAATCTCTCCTTCGCAGAGGTTTCCGAGATCCGTGGCATACTCGCAGGTATGGCAGAGCGGTGGACCAGAGAGCGGCGGCTCGAACACACACGGAAGCTGCTGCTGGACGCGGCGCAGGAGGTGTTCGCCGAGAAGGGCTTCACCGCCGCCACCCTCGACGACATCGCCTATGCCGCCGGCTACACCAAAGGCGCGATCTACAAGCACTTCTCGACCAAGGAGGAGCTCTTCCTCGCGGTCAACGAGTGGTACTGGCAGCGCTACTTCGACACCTTCACCGAGGTGGTCTCGGCCGCGCAGGTGGGCGCGCACGAGCTGGACCGGGTGGCGGAGCTGTGGCGCAGGCTCAGCGCCGACCGCGGCGCCGAACACGCCGCGCTCGGCATGGAGTTCACGCTGTACCTGCTGCGCAACCCGGAGGCCAGGGAGCGGGTGGCGGCCGAGCGCGAAGAGGTGGTCGAGAAGCTGAGCCGCTTCATCACCGAGGGCATGGAACAGGTGGGCGCAACGCTGACCATCCCGCCGCTGACCTTCGCGCGAATCCTGGTGCACACCACCGACTCGGTGGTGCTCGGCACCCAACTCGACGACATCGACCTCTACCGGCCGGTGCTCGAGATGTACATGTCGGCGATCAAGCTGCCCTGACCGCCGGACGGCCGGCGGCATCGCCGAACGCGGGGTTCGGATGCCACCGGCCGTCGCAGCCTCAGCGGTCTTTGAACGGCACCGGCTCGGGCACCGTGACACCCTCGGGCATGATGAGCCTGCCTTCGTTGTCGATGTAGCCGGAGCCCTTGCGCGGCAGCGGGAGCGACGGGTCCGGGCACGGCATGTCCGAGCCCGCTCCGCAGATGCCGCCGTTGAAGTACGAGCGCTCCAGCACGTCCTTCGGCCAGGGGTCGGCGTGCATGCCGAACCACTGCGCGGGCAGGTTGTAGAAGACGAAGAAGATCACGCTGACCGCGGCGAAGATCGCCAGGAACCGGGTCGCCTGCTGCTTGACGAAGCCGCCGCCGACCCGATCCAGGCCGCGCTCGGCGATGGTGCGGCCGCGGTCGTCGGTGAAGTAGTACAGGCAGCACAGCGCTGTCTGCACCCCGCCCCACATCAGCCCCTCGTAGACCGGCCACTGGTAGTAGGTGCCCGCGTTGATCGACACCGACTGGATGGCTCCCGGGAAGCTGTAGAGCCCCATCGGCATGAGGACCAGGCCCTCCATGACGAAGTCGAAGACGAACGCGATCACCGCGGTCACCCCGATCAGCCGCAGGTTGCTCATCCCCGGCCACCGCGCCTTGACCTTGCGCATCACCCAGCAGCCCGCGATGGTGCAGAGCAGCACGCCGTAGGCGTAGCCGGGCGCGTTCATCAGCAGCGGCTCGGCGACCTGACGGCCCGGCTCCTCCGGTGAGACCCAGCCGGGGATGTGCGCCGACCACGAGCCGCGGTTGAACATCCAGGTGTTGTAGGTGCACCAGGTGTTGAAGTAGTTGAGCAGCGGGTCCTGGAAGAACATCAGCCCCATGGCGCCGATGAGCATGCCGTCCAGGGTGATCCGGCGTTCCCGGCGCCACGGCCGGATGATGAACCACCAGATGCTGACCGGGAAGAGCACCACGATGCCCGCCGTGTAGACGGTGAGAATCGTCTTCATCGCCGCGGGCGGCTCGGTGGGCCCGGCCGGGACCCGCTCGAAGTAGGGGCCGCTGATCCAGCGGACCGTCACATACAGCTGCAGCAGCAGGATCGCCGCGCCGACGACCGCCCAGATCTGGACCGGCTTGCCCGCGCCGCCCTCGGTGTTGCCGAGGGCGGCCACCCGAGGCGCGGACTCGGTGACGGCGGAGACCTTCGCGCCGTCCTTGGGCCCGGTCACCGCGCCCGCTCCGGCTGCGGCTGCAGGGCCCGAGCCCCTGGAGACCCGGCATGGCCCGGATTCGACCCGAGTATCGGTGCCGGGGTGGTACCGCCTCGTCGAGAACGCTGTGCTGTCGGCGCCGTCATCGTCGCCCTCCTTTGGTAACCGAACGTAGATCAAGATACCAGTGAGGATCTCAATAACGAACAGGTTCCTAGCAGCACGGCTGCGCAGCGACGACGATGTACCCCTTGGGGTCGCGCCAGCGCTCTCCCAAATGGGTGGCGAACCAGTGGTCGACGTCGGTGGTGACCGCGTCGAGGATCGCTGCGCGGTGGGGGGAGGCGGGGTCGATGCCGCAGAAGGAGAAGAGGGCCTCGGCGAAGCGGATCAGGGGTGCGGGGGCGTCGAAGACCAGGGCGTTGTCGAAGCGGTCGACCCGGACCTCGCCGAACACCTCGGCCATCATCGCGGGCAGAGTGGTGGAGTCGACACCGTTGACCATGCCCACGACGGGGGCCAGGCCGTGCTCGGCCGCGCGGTCGATGACGAGCCCGCGGGTGCGCGCGCAGGTGGCGGGGTGGTTGACGGTGACCGCGACCCGTCCACCGGGCCGGGTGATGCGCGCCAGCTCGCGCAGGGCCCGCCGTGGGTCGGGGACGTGGTACAGCATGTGGCGGGCGGTGACCGCGTCGAATTCGTCGTCGCCGAACGGCAGTGCTTCGGCGTCGCCGGTGACGGCTTCGACGCCAGGGATCGCCGCGGCGGCGGTGACCATGGCGGCGGAGTTGTCCACCCCGACCAGACGGCCTGCGTGGCCGCGCCGGCCGAGATGGGCGAGGAAGCGCCCGTCGCCGCAGCCGATGTCGGCCAGCGCCTCCCCGCCGGTCAGCTCGAGGGCGTCGACGACGGCGGCGACGGGGTCGTCGGGGTGTTCGCTGTGCTGGGCGTGGGTGTCGATCCGGACCCGCAGGGGGTCGGTGGTGGCGTATTCCGCGGTCGGAGTGGGGCCGGTCATGGGCGGGTGTCCTCCTGGGCGTCGGGCGCGGCGGGGTGGTGCGCCTGCGAGGCATGCTCTGGACATCGTCGCACCCGCGAGAAAGTGGTTCATATGTGAACCACTCCGCGGTACGCTCGGGGCATGGATGATCGGCTCCTGCTTCTGCTGCACCGGGCGTCGCGCTCCGCGGTGGCCTACGCCAACGTCGCGCTCGGCGCGCGGCTCGGCATCTCGCTGCCGCAGCTGGCGACGTTGTCGCTGCTGTCGTCGCGGCCCGACACCACGCCGTCGCGGATCGCGAAGGAGCTGGACCTGAACAAGTCGGCGGTGACGAGCATGGTGCAGCGCCTCGAGCGGGCCGAGCTGATCGCGCGCTCGTCGAACGACGGGGACGGCCGCAGCACGCTGCTGCACCTGCGCGAGCCGGGCAGGCGGGTGCGCACGAAGGCCGCGCCGGTGTTCGAGCAGGTGCTCTCCGAGCTCACCGCGGGGTTCACCGCGGCGGAGATCGAGGTGGTGCTGCGGTTCCTGAACACCACGGTCGAGCGCTGCGGCTCGGCGGCCAGGACGGAGGGGGCGCATGGCTGAGCACCCCGTCTACGTGGTCGCACAGTTCCGCATCCACGATCGCCCGCGGTACCTGCGCTACGTCCGGCGCTTCGCCGAGGTGCTCGCCGCGCACGGCGGCGCGCTGCTCGCCGCCGACGAGCGACCCGAGGTCGTCGAGGGCGACACCGACCTCGACAAGGTCGTCATCCTGCGCTTCGACAGCGAACACCGATTCCGGGCCTGGGCCGAGTCGCCGCAGTACCGCGAGATCTCCGCCGACCGGGTGGCCGCCACCCACGGCGTTGTCCTGCTCGCCCACGGCGTGCCCGCGCCGCAGGCGCCCCGCTACGACGAGATCGGCACCCGCTACGCGCACCTGCGGCGCGAGGACCCGGCGATCCGCGACCGCGTACACGCCGCGCTCGGCGAGGCACGCAGCGTCCTCAACGTCGGGGCCGGAGCGGGATCCTACGAACCGGCCGACCGCCACGTGATCGCCATCGAACCGAGCGCGGTCATGGCAGCGCAGCGAAACCCGCAGCGCGCGCCCGCGATCCGCGGCACGGCCGAGGAGCTACCGCTGTTCGACGGCTCGGTGGACGCGGCCATGGCGGTGCTGAGCGTGCACCACTGGCACTCGCCCGAACGGGGCGTGCGCGAACTGCGGCGGGTGGCGCGCGGACCGGTCGTGCTGGTGACGCTCGATCCGCGCGTCTCGGAGCGGATGTGGCTGCTGCGCGACTACCTCCCCGAGGTCGCCGCGCTCGACCGCCGGATCTTCCCCCTGCCCGAGCAGCTCGCGGGCTGGCTCGGCGGGGCCCGCGTCGAACCCATGCCGCTCGCCCGCGACACCCCCGACTGGATGCTCGTCGCCTGCTGGGCCCACCCCGAGCGCATGCTCGACCCCGAAGCGCGGCAGGTCACTTCGGGATTCGCCCGGATGCCCGACGATGTCGTCACGCGGGTGGTCACCGACCTCGGCCGCGACCTGGCCGACGGCACCTGGGCGCGCCGCAACGCGCACCTCCGCGACCTGGCCGAACTCGATGTCGGATTACGGCTCGTCATCGCACCGTGACGGCGGTCGGGCACCCGAGCGTCCCGCACCGACGTCACCCGGACGCCACTGATACGTGTGAGAAAGCCCAGTGCGGCGCAGAACCCGGCCCTCGCCCGCGGCGGTCAAGTCCAAATACGTGGTGTAGGAGAACGGTCTCCGCGTGATCCTGATGGGTCAGGCGGTCAGTTCGGCAGGGGTTGTCTCCTGTTCGGTGGCGAGGTCGGTGCGTGCGCGTGAGCGGGCCAGGACGTCGAGTCCGAGGTAGCGGCGGCCCTCGATCCACTCGTCGTGCTGCTCGGCCAACACGGCGCCGACGAGGCGGATGATCGCGGTGCGATCGGGGAAGATCCCGACCACGTCGGTGCGTCGCCGGATCTCCTTGTTCAACCGTTCTCGAGGATTGTTGGACCAGATCTGGCGCCAGATCTGCTTGGGGAAGCCGGTAAAGGCGAGCAGGTCCGCGCGGGCGTCGTCGAGGTGGGCAGCGACTCGCGGGAGCTTCTCGGCGAGCGTGTCGAGCATCCGATCGTATTGCGCGTCAACCGATCCGGCGTCGGCTTGGTCGAACACCGAATGCAGCAGTGTCCGCACCCACGGCCAGGAGCTCTTCGGGCAGATCGACATGAGGTTCACGGTGTAGTGGGTTCTGCACCTCTGCCAGGACGCGCCCGGCAACGTGGCCCCGACCGCGGCCACGAGCCCGGCGTGGGCATCGGAGGTGACCAGCTCGACCCCGGAAAGGCCCGGGGCGACCAGATCGCGGAAGAACGCCAGCCACCCGGCACCATCTTCGCCGGAAGTGACCTGCAAGCCGAGGATCTCGCGGTAGCCCTCGGAATTGACCCCGGTCGCGATCAGAGCGTGGACATTGACCACGCGACCGTTCTCGCGGACCTTCAACACCAGCGCGTCCGCGGCGAGGAAGGTGTAGGGGCCCTGGTCCAGGGGGCGGGTGCGGAACGCTTCGACCTGGGCATCGAGTTCGGCGGCCATGATCGAGACCTGCGACTTCGACAACCTCGTCACCCCGAGGGACTCGACGAGCTTCTCCATCCGCCGCGTGGAGACCCCGAGCAGGTAGCAGGTCGCCACCACCGAGGTCAGCGCTCGTTCGGCGCGTTTGCGGCGCTCGAGCAACCAGTCCGGGAAGTAGCTGCCCGTGCGCAGCTTCGGGACCGCGACATCGATCGTGCCGACACGGGTGTCGAAGTCGCGGTGGCGGTAGCCGTTGCGGTGGTTGACCCGTTCGTCGGATCGTTGCCCGTAGCCGGCGCCGCAGACCGCGTCGGCCTCGGCGCTCATCACCGTCTGAATGAACGTCGAAAGCATAGAACGCAGCAGATCAGGGCTCGCGGCGGCGAGTTGATCCGACAGCAACTCGGCTGGGTCGATAGGCTGGAGATCGGTCATCGCGTGGTTCTCCTTCGAGTGACTTTGGTCGGTCTCTTGAAGAATCACGCGGTGACCGCTCCCTTCCCGGCTACGACACGCTCAGACTTTGCTGGCGTCCGGTCGTACACCACTCTGCTGGACGCAACCGGCATCAGACCCGTCTCGCGTGGAATCCGAAGATAGAGTGGGTCTACTCCGATAGCCCTGTCCACGACATCATCATTCCGAAAGATACTTTCGAGCAGGTACAGGCCAAATTCGGTACGCGCACCTCCAACTCGCCACCCGCTGCCGTGCGCCGCTCCCACCCCTATTCATTCAAAGGTCTACTCACTCACGAATCGTGTGGGCGAAAGATGCAAGGAAACTGGTTTCACGGCGCGGCGGTCTACCGGTGCCGATACCCTCGTGAGTACGCGCTCGCCAACCACCTCGAACACCCTGTCAACGTCTTCCTGAAAGAAGAGGTTCTCGTTGATCCCATCGACGCGTGGTTGGCGGAGATTTTCGACGCCGAGCGAGTCGAACACACCTTGACTTGAAGCCACTCAATCACACGATGTTGTCGTACCGAATTCTGTGCGAAGCGCTATTGCCGAGTGTGATCGCAAGCTGGCCAGGCATCGCGCTGCGCTCGAAGCCGGGGCGGATCCGGCGATGGTCGCCGCGTGGAGCAGTGACGTCAACCGGGAACGAGCGGCTCTGGTAGCGCAACTTGCCATCTCTGAACATCGCGGCAAGCCAACCCGGCGGATGAGCCGAAACGAGATTCGCCAACTGGTCGACGCGCTGGGCGGACTACTGGCGATACTGCGCGCCGCTGACCCCAACGACAAGTTCGAGGTCTATCGGGAACTCGGCCTGAAAATGAGCTACAACCACGAGACCAGTGAAGTGACAGCAGAAGCCAACCCGCAGCTGCGCGGGTTGGCGTACTGGTCGTGTCCGGAGGGGGACTTGAACCCCCACGCCCTATACGGGCACTAGCACCTCAAGCTAGCGCGTCTGCCATTCCGCCACCCGGACCGGTGTGCCCAGCCAGAGTATCCGACCGCAACGGCCGGGACCAAATCGCCCCGTGACCTGCGGCTGGGGCGCTCGGCTACCGGGTCACCCTGAGGTCGCCGAATACCGCGAACCCGTCGGCGTCCTCGGTCAGGTAGGTGGCCTGCAGGCGCAGCCGAAGGGGCTTGTCGAAGGTGAGGTGGATCGGGACCGGGGCGCCCAGCTTGACGGTCGTGTCGCTCACGACCACCCCGTCGGCATAGATCTGGATCTGCATGGCGATGTCGCTCGGGATGGCGTCGTCCCGGACGCCGAGGACGGCGTCGAGCTGGGTGAATTTGCGGCCGAGGTCGTATTCGACGTAGCCCACCGATTTCGCTCTGGGTTCGAGCATGATCGACCGGCTGTACTGGGTGCCGGAGACCGCGGCGGGCCCCTCGGAGAAGTTCCAGTACGCCTTGTCCGACAGGATCTCCGCATCCATCAGGTACTGCACGGGGGCGGTGTTGCTGCCGGACACGGTGGCCGACGCGGAGGACGAGGTCGTTGTCGAGGCCGTCGTCGAGCTCACCGTCGTCGAGGTTGCCATGCCGGTGGTGCTCGGCGCCGGGATCCTGGGCGTGGTCGACACGGGCGTGGTGGCGGCGACGGGCTCCGACGCGGTCGGCCGGGTGGTGGCGACCACGACGGCGACGGTCAGCGCGACGCAGACCACGGCGAGTCCGATGGCCGCCAGCTGCCAGCGGTTGGGGCCTGCCTTCTGCGGCGCCTGCAGGTCGGCGAAGATCGCCGCCAGGTCGCCCTTGGTGACCGCGCTGAATACCCGCTGGGCCCGGGAATCGAATTCGGACACGTCGATGCGCCCGGCCGCCACGTGCTCGTTGAGCAGCGCCATGGCGCTCTCCCGCTCGGCGTTCCCGATGCGCGTCGCCATGTCGTCCTGATTCTTGCTCACGTCTACTCGATTCCAGTTCGTTTCCACGCGACAGGGCCGCCGCGGAAATGCGACGAGCTGTCGACACCAGGTTCGCGAAATGCATTCGCAGGGTATTCCGAACCCCGCCGACTCCGGATGAATGCGTCGTTCAGAGTTTTTCAGAGGATTTCAGCGAGATTCTATTTCCGCGATGCGGGCGGCGATGTCGGTCGAGTGATGGACATCGTTCATGGCGACGAAGAACTCGTGTGCCGTCCGCCAGCTTTCCAGTGCTGTTTCCGGATTGTGCTGTGCGGCAGCCACTCTGCCGAAGCCGTCGTGGCCGCGGGCCTGCTCGGCGATGCTTCCGCCCATGCGCCCGAGCACGGTGCCGCGCTGGAAGGCATCGGCCGCGTCGTCGAGCGCGGACAGGGCGAGGTAGGCGTCGCCGAGGACATTGCAGGCCATCGCCTCGTCGACGTACAGGGTGAAGGCACGGAACATCTCCAGTGCCTCCAGCAGTTTGGGCACCGCCTCGTAGTGCCTGCCGAGTTTCACCTCGATGAGCGCGGTGTCGCGCAGCAGGATGGCCCTGTTGCGCGGTGCGCCGTGCTCGGTGACGAAGTCGAGCGCACGGCGGCTCAGCCGCAGGGCCTCGGCGAGTTCGCCCCGGTGCACGTGGATCCAGGCGCGGTGGGCGATCGCGGTGTGTTCGCCGTGCCGGTCACCGAGCTCCGCGAACTGCGCCTGGGCCTGCTCGTACAGCTGCTCGGCCTCGCCGTCGCGACCGGCGGTGATCAGGGCGAGGCCGAGGTTGTTGCGGGTGACGGCGGCGGCGGCGCGGTTGCCCGCGCGGACCGCGGCGGCCAGCGCCAGTTCGTGGGTGCGGGTCCACAGTTCGATGTCGCCGGTGACGAAGGCGAAGCCGCGGACCGCGAAGGCGAGCTGCCAGCACTGTTCGTCGAGGCCGGTGTCGAAGGCGAGCTGGGCGGTGGCCGCCAGGTGATCGCGCTCGGCGGTCATGGCGCGGATCGCCTCGGAGTAGCTGCGCGGGGCGGTGGCGGGGTGGGCGGAGCGGGGGGCCATTCCGGAGCGGTGTCGGTGCGGGGTCAGCACGCGGTCGGCGGCGTCGGCGAAGGCGGTGTAGTGGTCGACGATCCTGGTCGCCGCGACGGCCGTCGCCGCGGCGTCGCACTCGGACGCGGCGCGCTGCCCGGCGAAGTCGCGCAGCAGGTCGTGGAGGCGGTACCGGCCCGCGGCGGGCGACTCCAGCAGGTTCACCTCGACCAGGATTCGGAGGTGGCGCTGCATGGCCGCGCGGTCGACGCCGACCAGCGCCGCCGCGCTGTGCACCTCGAAATCGGGGCCGGGGTGCAGGCCGAGCAGGGTGAAGGTCGCGGCAGGCTCGGCGGGCAGGCGGGTGACGGAGTGCTCGAAGAGCGCCTCCACGCTGCGGTCGCCGTCGTGCAGGACGGTGAGGTCGACCTCGTAGCCGCCGCTCGGCGCGGTCGGCCACCCCTCGCTGCGCAGGATCGCGGAGACGATCCTGATGGCGACCGGGAGGCCGTGGCACTGGCGCACGAGTGCCGCGCGGCCCTCGCCGTCCGGTAGCCGGTCGGCGGGGAGCGCCGCCGTCAGGCGGGTCAGCAGCGCCGCGGCCTCGTGCTCCGGCAACCGGCCGACCTGCACGCGGTCGACGTCGTCGAGGCCGTTGAGGGTGCTCCGGCTCGTGATCAGGACCATGGATGCGCCGCCGCCGGGCAGCAGCGGGGTCACCTGGGCCGCGTCGAGGGCATTGTCGAGCACGACCAGGAAGCGCCCGCGGTTCAGGTGCTCCCGGAGCAGCGCGAGCCTGGCGTCCGGGTGCGCGGGGATCAGCTCGGGCGCCACGGCCAGCTGCCGCAGCAGCGTGCCCGCGGCCACCTCCGGTGCCGTGGCGGGGTCGGCGGCGTACCCGTGCAGGTCGGTGAAGAGGCAGCCGTCGGCGAACCGGGGCAGCAGCGCGCGGGCGGTGCGGACGGCGAGCGCGGTCTTGCCGACCCCGCCGAGCCCCGACAGCACGCACACCCCGCCGGTGCCCGCGCCGACGATCGCCGCGATCCGCTCCAGCTCCGCCGCCCGGCCGTGCAGGACGGGGATGTCGCGCGGCAGGTCCGCGGGCGGGGGTGGGTCGTCCGGCGGCGCGTCGGCGCGGGCGCGGCCGCCGCGCCGCGCGATGTCGACGGTGTCGCGCAGGTCGACGAGGCGCTTGGCGTCGGCCGCGCCGATGTGCAGCTCCGCCAGCAGCCGGTCGAAGATCTCCGTCCCCGGCAGCGTCGTGCCGTTCAGGTAAGCGTAGACGCTGCCGGGAGAAACACTGAGCCGCTTCGCTATTGCCACGCGGCTCACGCGGTGCCGCTTCTCGGCCCGGACGACGGCGGCCTGCAGCTCGGCGACGAACGCCGCCATGTCCCGGCCGTCGGCCGACGCTGCCCTGTTCACGGCGCAGAAACCCTCCAGGGTGTTCAAGCGTTGTGCAGAGCCCCGGCCGGCCCCACACCGATTGTGCTGCAGTGGGGCCGAGACCGTCCACCCCGAGGAGCACCGGATGAGCATGAACACCGACCCGGTCCCCCGCGCCCGGCGCCGGGACGCCGGGATCGTCATCGACTACGACGGCCGAATCCTGTTGGCCGAGAGCGAGGACGATGCGCGGCGACCCCGGTTGTCGCGGGTCACCGCCGAGCCCTTCTGCGGAACGGACGGGGGGTGAATGTTCCGCCACGTATCGATTCTCGACACCGTCCTCACCGCGATCGACCACCATGTCGCCGCCCCGCCGCCGGAGCGGGGCGGGGGGTTGCTCGGGCCGCTCGGGCTTCCGGTGATCACCGCGTTCCTCCCCGACCCGGATGCGGCGTCGGGCCCGTTCCGGCTGTCCGCCGCGTTCCAGCGGGCGCTCACCCGGGTCGAGACGGCCGAGCCGGACCTCGAACTGAAGGGCATCGCGCACTCCCGGTCCGGCGCGGTGGGCCTGCCGTCGAGCGCGGCCGTCGCGGACAGCCTCCGCCTGGCACCCTGGCTCGGCCGATTCGTCGATGTCATCGTCACCGGCGGCAACAGGCGCGCCGAGGAACACGAGGTGCTGCTGCCCAACGGCCTGATGTCGGTCTTCGTCGCGGAGCCGACGAGCGCGGGCACCGTCGATATCCGGCCCGCCCGGGTGCACATCGTGCCCGTCGGCCGGGATACCGCGCGGCTCGCGGCGATGCTCGGCGCCGGGGTGTCGCCGCCGACGACCCTCGACGTCGAGGGAGTGGGCTTCGTCCGCGCGCTCGTGAATACCGCCGAATTCGAGCTTCAACTCCTGCTGCCTCCGCTGTACCCTGTGCAGGCGCCGCTCGTTCTTGTTATGCGGGGCACCATGTTCGACAGCGCGCCACCGGCCGCGCGGGCATTTCCGCTTGCCGTGCACTGGGATCTGACCGTCCCGGCGGAGGTCCGGTTGGAACACGCCGTGCGCGTGGCACGGGAACAGTTCGCCGATATCGGAGTGAATTCACAACGAGAGGACAAACATGAGCGGTAGGAATCCGGGAGTGCCGCCGCGGGTATTCGTTTCCTATTCGCACGACTCCCCCGAGCACAAGGACCTGGTCCTCGAATTCGCGACATTCCTGCGCCGCGAAGCAGGCGTCGATGTCCGCCTCGACAGCTGGGACGACTACCAGCGCCGCGACTGGTCGCTGTGGGCGATCGAGCAGCTCACCGAGGCGGATTTCATCCTGGTCATCGCCTCCCCCGAGTACAAGCGGCGGGCGGACGGGACCGCGGCGGCGGACGAGGGGCGGGGGGCGCAGTTCGAGGCGGCGATCATCCGGGACGGGCTCACCCGTGATCTGCGGGCGGAGACCAGAAGGGTCCTCCCGGTGGTGCTTCCCGGGCGCTCGATCGACGAGATCCCGGTGTTCCTGGCCGCGCACTCCACCACGCGGTACGAGATCGAGGAGTTCACCACCGAGGGGGTCAACGACCTGCTCGCGGCGTTCAGCGGGGTGTCCGAACACACCGCGCCGGAGCGCGGCGAATACATCGGCCCCCGGTTCGGCAGGCGAGCGGCCAGGTCGGCGCACTCGGGCGCCCGCGGTGCAGCGGAGCCGGTTCGAGCCGCGACCGTTTCGAGCCGAGGCAAGGTGCGGCTGCTGACCGACGCCCTGAATCCCATCGTGCACGGCCCGGATCTCTCCATCACCGGAGCCGAACTGAACGGCATCCACTACGGGAACAGCATCGTGCACCGGTGCTCGACCTTCTGCAAGGACTCGCGGAGCCCGATGGAGTACAACCTCCGCCGCGCCTACCGCGGTTTCGAATCGGTGGTCGGCATCCTCGACGACGCCGTCGACGCCGAGCAGATCGCCTACTTCCAGGTGTTCCTCGACGGGGAGGCGCAGAAGCAGGTCGAGGTGGCCTACGGGGAGCCCGTGCGCATCCGCTACGACATCAGCGACGTCCTGCGCCTGCGGCTCGTCGCCTACCGGCCGGACACCGTCACCAATCCGATGCTGGCCGGAGCGGGTGCCGCGGTCGGCCGTTCGGCCAGGCTGCCTGCGCTCGCGTGGGGGAACCCGACGCTGTCGACCTGACGAAGGCCGCCGCGCAGCGGTGTTCAGCACTTTCCAGCGGATCGGCTGCCGGAGGCCGGCGTCGGCGATTCTCGATGTCGGAGCGCCGATTCGGGTCCGCGCGGGGTGCACCCGAATCGGTCTCCCGCACCAGCGACCGCGGCGCAACCCGGTGGTGGTGCGGCTGCCGACCCGGCCCGCTGATTCGTAGCCGGCGAAGCGCTCACGCCTCCAGCGCCGCGATCACCGCCCCGGAATCCGCCACCGCGCCGAACACCCCGCCCTGCATGGTCACCATGTGCAGCGCCGCCTCGTGATTCCCGGGGTCCGTGGCCCCGGTGCAATCCGAGAGGATCAGGCACTCGTACCCGCGATCGTTCGCCTCCCGCATGGTGGTGTGCACGCAGACATCGGTGGTGATCCCGGTGAGCACGATGTTCCTGATCCCCCGCGTCCGCAGCACCAGGTCCAGGTCGGTGGCGTAGAAGGCCCCCTTCCCTGGCTTGTCGATGATCGGCTCGCCTGGCAGCGGGGCCACCTCGGGGACGATCTCCCACCCCGGCTCCCCCTGCACCAGGATCCGCCCGTGCGGCCCGACACTCCCGATCTCCGCGCCGATCTGCGCGGAACGCCACCGCTTGTTCGCGGGCAGGTCGGCCAGATCGGGCCGGTGCCCCTCGCGGGTGTGGATGACGGTCAGCCCGGCGGCGCGCGCGGCGGCGAGCAGCCGGGCCGTGGGGGCGAGCCCGGCGCGGGTGAGCGCGAGGTCGTAGCCCATGGCGTCGACGTAACCGCCGGGGCCGCAGAAGTCGACCTGCCAGTCGATGCAGATCACGGCGGTGGCGGCGGGGTCGATCGGGCCGTCGTAGGGCCAGGTGTAGGGGCGGGCGTCCACCTGCTTGGTCATGCGGATGCAACCTCTCGTTCGCGGACGGACAGGGCGGAGAAGACGGCGCCGCCGACGACCATGCCGACGATGGCGTCGGAGAGGCCGGGGGCCCACTCGTGCGCGGCGAGCGCGGCGGCGGCGCCGACGGCCCAGGCGATGAAGGCCGCGCGGCGCCAGTCGGTTTCGCGGACCGGGCGGCGCAGGACCAGCTGGTCCAGGATGAGCACGATGCCGATCGGCGGGACGATGACGCCGAGCAGGTTGAGCCAGGTCTCGAAGTGCGACCACACGCCCGCGACCGCGAGCAGGACGCCGATCGCGCCGAGCACGACGCTCAGCGCGCGCATGCGGTGGCCGGTGAGCTGGCTCCAGCCGACGGCGCCGTTGTAGAGGCAGTGCGCGCAGACCGAGCCCAGGTTCACGAAGACGAAGATCACCGCGACGGGGACGAGCCAACCGCCCTGGTCGATCAGGATCGAGAGGAAGTTGCCGCCGTCGGTGGCGGGGTTCGCGGCGGCGCCGAGCGCGACGATGAGCCCGCCGATCACCAGGGCGACGGTATTGCCGACCGGGAACGCGGAGCAGGCGGCGAGGAAGCCCTCCCTGCCGTTCTTCGACCAGCGGGTGAAGTCGGCGGTCATGGTGCCGGAGTCGATGAAGCAGGCGATCACCAGGGTGACGGCGGCGCCGAGGCTGAGCGCGGAGCCCGCGCCCGCGTAGCCGAGCGCGGAGCCCCAGCTCGCTTCGCCGAGCGCGAGCGCGACGGCGGTGGTGCCGAGCGCCAGGTAGAGCGGGGCGGCGATGACGCCGATGGCGGAGAGCGCGCGGATGCCGAGCAGGGTGACGAGCACGTACCCGATGCCTGCGCCGAGGCTGGTCCAGCGCTCGTCCCAGCCGAGGCTGGTGGCCAGGATGGAGCCGGTGAGCCCGGTCTGGAAGGCGAACCAGCCGATCACGACGGTGGCGAGGAAGCCGGAGACGAGGCGGTAGCCGCGGCGGCCGAAGGTGTCGATCGCGATGAGCGCGAAGCTCTTCCCGGTCTTGCCCGCCAGGTAGCTGAGTGCGCCGACGTACCCCATGAGCACGAGGTTGCCGAGCAGGATGGCGAGCATGCCGCGCCAGAAGCCGAGCGAGTACACGATCAGCCCGCCGAAGACGGCGCAGGTGAGGATCATCGGGAAGCCGAGCCAGACGGCTGACACCGAGGCGAGGCCGCGGCGTGCGGCCGCCGGGACGGGGACGCTCTCGTACTCGTCGCCGAGCGCGGGTGGCGGCGCCGCGGTCGTCGCCGTATTCAGCTCTGTACTCATGGCTGTATACGTTCGCGACCTCATGTTTCCTCGGCGCGGGTGCCCGGTTACGGATCTGTGTCCGGATCGCGCCCCGGTTACGGTGATGTAGCCGGAGGCTCTCGGCCCTAGGCTTTCGGCCGTGGAGCTCGCCGAACACTTCCTGCCCTTCCGTAAGAACACCGTGATCGCGCTCTGCGCCGCGGAGCTGCCCGACGCCGAGCGCGGGCCGTTCACCGAGTTCGCCGGGCTGCTCGCGGCGCTGGTGCACCACGAGTTCCACCGCCGCGGCGAGGCCGCGCTCGACGCCTACCAGGTGATGGACCCGTCCGAGGACGAGCGGGTGCTCCGGCCCGCGACGCCCGCGGAGCGGGTGGCGGCCCGGGCGACGGTGGAGCGCGAGCTGGTCGCGCTCGCCGAGGCCGCCGACTACACCCGGATCTCGGCCGCGGAGATGCGGCGGGCGTTCACCGAGCACGCGCTGGTGAAGGTGCGGCTGGAGGTGGACGAGAGCGAGTTCGAGACGGCGCTGTTCTTCCGGCGCGGGGTCTCGCAGCGCACCGAGCGGGTGCCGTCCTGGTTCGGGTTGCGCCGCCGCGACCTCGAATTCACCAGCTATGCCAAGGTTCTCGTCTACATCGCGTTCGGCGACAGCGCGCAGCGGTCGAACGGCGGCGTGCTGCTCAAGCTCTTCCAGAACGTGCCGAAGAACGACCTGGAGATGCTGTACCCGACGGTCCGGGTGCGGATGCGGCCGCTGGACAAGCTGCTCATCGGCGTGCCCGCGGCGGTGTCCGGGATCGTCGTCGTCGCCACCAAGCTGATCGCCTCGCTGGGGCCGGTGGTGCTGCTGCTGGCGTTCTGGGTGGGGCTGCGCGACGACCCGGTCCGGCTGGACCAGGCCGCGCTGATCACGCTCGGCGCGGGGCTGGCGGCGTTCGGCGGCTACCTGGTGCGCCAGTTCTCGAAGTTCAAGAATCGCAAGCTGAAGCTCATGAAGACGCTCTCCGAGCACCTCTACTTCCGCAACCTCGACAACGACCATGGCGTGCTGCACCACCTGCTCGGCGCGGCCGAGGAGTCCGAGGTCAAGGAGGCGGTGCTGGCCTACCACTTCCTGCGCACGGCCGAGGCGCCGCTCACCGGGGCGGAGCTGGACGCGCGGGTCGAGGAGTGGTTCCGCGAGCAGTGGGCGACCGGGTTCGACTTCCGGATCCGGGACGGGCTGCGCCGGTTGCGCGAGCTCGAGCTGCTCACCACCGACGAGCGCGGCGGGCTCGGCGTGCTGCCGCTCCCGGCTGCGCGGGCCCGGCTGGATCGCCGGTGGGACAACGCCTTCCGCTCCGCCCCGATCGACGCCTGAGCGCTGCCCCCATTTCCTCGGGACCAGGCTTTCGGGGCTGTTCCCTTCCCCGCGGGCGGCGTTGAGTTGGCGGGAGGACCCGCGCCTGCGGGCTCGGAGGGAGTACGCGGATGCGGGGCATGGTTGGGGCGGCGTTGGCGCTGCTGCTGATCGCGGGGAGCGGGGCGGCGCCGACGGCGTCGGCGCAGCCGGTCGCGGCGGGGGCGACCGCGCCGGACGGGTCGCGGATCGAGAAGGTGGAGACGGTGGACGCGCGCAACGTCGTGCTGCACGTGTACTCCGCGGCCATGGACAAGACGGTGCCGGTCGAGGTGCTCCGCCCCGCCGACACCTCGGTGCCGCGCCCGGTGCTCTACCTGCTGAACGGCGGCGGTGGCGGCGAGGACGGCGTCGCCACCTGGGCCGGGAAGACCGACGCCCTCGACTTCCTGGCCGACCAGGAGGTCAACGTGGTGACCGCGATCGGCGGCCGCTGGAGCTACTACGCGGACTGGGAGCGGCCGGATCCCGTTCTCGGCGTGAACAAGTGGCAGACCTTCTTCACCGAGGAGCTGCCGCCGATCATCGACGCCGCGCTCGGCACCAACGGCAGGAACTCGATCGCGGGGATCTCGATGGCGGGGACCTCGGTGCTGCTGCTCGCGATCACCAAGCCGGGGCTGTACCGCAGCGTCGGCGCCTACAGCGGCTGCGCGCAGACCAGCGACCCGATCGGGCACCGGCTGGTGCAGATGTCGGTGGAGACCTGGGGCGGCGGCGATGTGCGGAACCTCTGGGGTCCGCCGGAGGCGCCCGGCTGGGCGGCGAACGATCCGCTGGTGCACGCGGAGAAGCTGCGGGGTACGACGCTGTACCTGTCCAGCGGGTCCGGGCTGCCCGGCCGCTACGACCGGCTCGGCGACCCGTTCATGATGGGCGACCCGGACAACCCGGCGCAGCTGGCGAACCAGATCGTGATCGGCGGCATCATCGAGGCGGGGACCGCCTACTGCACCGGGAACCTGGCGAACCGGCTCGCGGAGCTGGACATCCCGGCGACGGTGGCGATGGCGCCGGACGGCTCGCACTCCTGGGGGTACTGGCAGGACGATCTGAAGCGATCGTGGCCCACGCTCGCGGCGGGGCTGTACTGACGGGTCAGGCGGCGAGCTCGTGCTCGGCGGTGACCGGCCGGACGCGCACGGCCTCGTCGCCGGTGCGCCCCTGGCTGCTGGTGAAGCTGACCTGCTGCCCCTCGGCGAGGGTGCGGTAGCCGGGCTGGTCGATGCTGCCGAACTCAACGAACACCTCGGTGTGGTCGTCGGCGCGGATGAAGCCGAAGCCCTTGGCGGCGTCGAACCAGGCGACGGTGCCGGTGCGCCACTCGGAGCGGGTCTCCATCAGGCGCCCGCCCCGGCATCGGCGCCCGCCCCGCGCATGACCTGCTGCCACCAGGAGGAGAGCGGGCTCGGGTCCGGCCACTCGACCGCGGGAGCGGAGTCGTCGGGGCGTTCGGTGCGCTCCGAACCGATGCGATTCGAGCCGGGCTGACGTGTCATGACGGCGTTCTCCTCTGCTGCGATCCGCCACCGGGCCTCCGGTGGTGTTCGCGTTATTCCCGGAGGTCCCGAAATGAAACCCCCCGTTCAGCGCACCGCCCGCAGCAGGCGTTGGCGCAGGTGGCTGAAGTCCACCACCGTGGGATAGCCGCCGCGGACCGGGTCGTACGGCTCCTGCTCGGTCGCGGCCCGGTCGGTGAGCGAGCACAGGATGTGCCAGCCGAAGTGGTCGGGGCCGAGCGGTGATGTCCCGCGGGTCACGCCGGTGACCCGCACCGTGACCCGCCTGGCGTCGACGGTGAGCGCGCAGCACACGGTGGCGCCCGGCGCCGGGTCGGCCATCAGCGCGGTGGCCGCCTCGTCGATGGCGAGCCCGAGGTCGATGATCTCGGCGGTGTTCAGCCCGGCCTGCAGCCCGGCGGCCTCGGCGAGCGCGCGCAGCGTCATGAGCTGCGAGAGGTCGGGGGCCACCCGGAGCTCCACCCTGGCCTGCGCGGCGACCGGCCGGGAGCGCGGCCGCGGCCGGGAGGCGGGGCGGGTGCTGCGGTGGGTACGGGGGAACTGCGGACGCAGGGACATTCGGATGCCTGTTCCGGACCTCGCGCGGGGTCAGGCCGGGTTCGGGGCGCTGCCGCTCCGGTCGGCGGAGCTGCCGTCGCGGCCGCCCGGCCGCCTGGTGGGCCGGGGCAGCAGCCCCGAACGGCGCCTGGCGCGGGAGATCCTGCTGGTCGATGCGGTGTCGGACGTGGTGACGTCGTCGGTGGTGGTGACCGAGTGCGCGGCGGCGTCGCCGGACCGCGGGTCGGGGCGGATGATGCGGCGCCGGGCCGTTTCCCGGCGGCCCGGGTCGAGCGGGCTGCGCCGGTGCCGCAGCGGCACCAGCAGCCACACGGTGAGGAACAGCAGCCCGGTGACGGCGCCCGCGACCGCCGCCGCCACCATGTTCACCACGGCGGCGACGATCAGCACCACCACCGCGGTGAGCGCGAGGCCGAGCAGCAGCAGCCCGGCCAGCGCGCAGCGGTGTGCCGCCCGCACGACCTCCTCCAGGCGCCTGCGCCGGAACAGCACGCGGTGCCAGGAGACCGGCGCCACCAGTACCACGGTGGCCGCCATGGCGAAGGTGACCGCGGCCAGGTAGATGCCGCGCTCGGCGTCGCCGAGCTCCTCGAAACCGTCCTGGAACGGCAGGATCAGCAGCAGACCGGTGAGCAGCTGCACGCCGGTCTGCAGTACCCGCAGTTCCTGGAGCAGCTGGCCGAAGTTGCGGTCGAGCCGCTCGGTGGCGGTCTCGCCGCGGGCCCGCCAGTTCCACGCGGTGCCCTCCGGGTCTTCGGTCATGACCTCTGCTCCTGCTCGTGTTCTCGCATTCGGTGCTACCCGGTTCCCCGGCGTTCATTCGGCCCGGCACGCCGAGGTGGGGTCACCTCCGCTGTCGCCGCGCGCGGAAACAGAGTAAGTTCACTTTTCCAGGAGAGATTTGCTAGGAAGTAACCCAGCAAAGCGGCCCAGGAGGCGGCATGACGCTCTCGTCCCGGATCGGCACGACGGAGTCCCGCACCATCGCCAGGCCCGCGCTGGTCGCGCAGGTCGATGCCGCGGTGCGGCCAGGGGCGGCGCGGGTACTGGTCGTCAGCGCCCCGGCCGGTAGCGGACGCACCTCCCTGCTCAGCGCATGGGCCGAGCAGAGCCGGTACGCCACTGGGACGCTGACCGTCACCGCGGAGCGGGCGGACGCGGAGTCCTTCCCCGCGGCGCTCGCCGCCGAGCTGGGGCTGCCGCAGCCCGCCACCGGACACCGGACGCCGGTCAGCGCGCTCACCGAGCTGCTCGCCCGCCGCCCGGCGGATGCCCCGCACACCGTGCTGATCCTGGACGACGTGCACCTGATCGCCGACCCGCTGGTGCTGGCCGGGCTGGAGCAGTTCCTCCGGCTGGCGCCGCCCACCCTGGTCACCGTGCTCTCCGGCCGCGCCGACCCGCCGCTGCGCTGGCACACCATGCCGGACCAGCGCCTGCGGCGGATCGGCGCGGACCGGCTCGCCTTCACCGACGCGGAGGCGGCGCTGGTCTGCGCGGCGCAGGGCTGCCCGCTCGAGCCCGCCGAGCTGGACGCGGTCATGCGGCTCACCAGGGGCTGGCCCGCGCTGGTCCGGATCGCCGCGCTCTACCTGGACGCCTACCCCGGCGATCGGAGCGCCGCGCTCGCGGTGCTGGCCAGGCCCGCGGCCGCGGTCTCCGACTTCCTGATCGGCGAGCTGCTCGACGCGCTGCCCGCCCGGCTCCGCGACTTCCTGGTGCTGACCAGCGTGCCGGAAGAGTTCACCGAGCCGCTGGCCGCGCTGCTGGCCGGGCCGGAGACCGGCGAGCTGCTGTACCGGCTGGAGCGGCTCGGCTTCCCGATCACCCGCACCGGCACGGAGGGCACGCTCTGGTACCGCTACCACCCGCTGCTGCGCGCCTACCTGCTGGCCGAGGTGAACCGGCTCGGCCGAGAGCGCGCGGCCCGGCTGCACCTGGTGACCGCGAACTGGCTGCAGGCGGCCGGGCTCGGCCCGGCCGCGCTGCCGCACCTGCTGGCCCAGCCGGACGACGAGCCGATCCGCGGCTACCTGCGCACCAGCGGCCCCGCGATGGTGCTGGCCGAGGCGGGCCCGGCGCTGCTGACCGCGCTCACCCGGGAGCGGCCGCTGCTCGCCGACGACCCGTTCGTCTGGGCGCTGCGCGCGGTGGACGCCCTGGTGCGCGGGGAGAACGAGAACGCCGTCGCCTTCCTCGACGTGCTCGCCACCAGGGACGGCACCGCGTCGTTCGCCCCCGCGGGCTGGGTCGCCGCGTTGGCCGCCGCGGCCGGGCTGGAGGCGGCGCTGCTCACCGCCGGTGCGCCCACCCCGGCCGCGGAGCCGCCGAGCACCGCGCACCCGGACATCGACGCCTACGCCGCGGTGCAGTGGGCGACCAGGGCGGTGCTCGACGGGGGCCGGGAGCGCGGCGAGGAGCTACTGCGCCGCGCGCTCACCCTCGCCGAGAGCGCGGGGCAGCCGCGGCTGGTGGTGCGCGCGGCCACCCGGCTCGCCATGGCCGCCGGGCTCGCCGACGACCTGGGCGGAATGCGGCGGCGGGCGGGCCACGCCCTGGATTTCGCGGCGCGGCACGACATCTCGGAGGTGGTCGACGTCGCGCAGGCGCGGGCCATGCTGGTCTTCGCCGGGTACCTGCGCGGCGAGGAGCAGGACGCGGCGGCGCTGGACGGCGTCCTCGAATCCCGGCCGGACGCGGCGGGGGCGGCCGACCCGGTGGCGGGCAGGCATGCGCTGGTGACCGGGTTGCTGGTGCGCTGCGCGCAGGCCGATGACCGCTACGCCGCCGTGGCCGAGCTGCGCGAGCAGCTGCTCGCGCTGCTCGATCGGCATCCGCGCCCCCGGGTGGTGGGCGGATTGGTGCGGCACGCCGCCTGGGAGCTGCTCGCGGTGCACGAGCCGGTCGCCGCGCGCGGGCTGCTCGACCGCGCCCGCGAGCGGCTCGGCGAACTCCCCGACCTGGTGGTCGGCGCGGCCGCGCTCGCGCACGCGGGCGGGCGGCCGAAAGCGGTGCGGTCGCTGCTGGCGCCGCTGGCGGGCGCCGAGCTGCCCGTCGTGACCGCGGTGACCGCGCAGCTGCTGCTCGCCGCCGCGCACCGGGCTACCGGCGCGCCCGCCGGTGCCCGCGAGTGCCTGGCCACGGCGGTGCGGCTCGCCGAGCCGGAGCACCTGATCCGGCCGTTCCTCGAGGTGCCGGGCGCGATCCGGATGCTGGACGAGGCGGCGGGCTGCTTCGGCCACCGCGACACCTTCGTGGCCGCGCTGCGCAGGCACCCGGCGGCCGGGCGCGGGCGGGCGGCGCACGGGCTGACCGAGACCGAGATGCAGGTGCTGGCCCGGTTGCCATCCGGGCGCACCGCGGGCGAGATCGCCGTCGACCTCGGCATCTCCGTCAACACCGTCAAGACGCACCTGCGCGGCATCTACACCAAGCTGCAGGCGCACTCGCGCACCGCCGCGCTCGACCGGGCGCGGAGCCTCGGGCTGCTCTGAGCGGCGTCAGGCGGCCCGGCGGGCCCGGACGCGGTCGCGCAGCAGCCGGACCACGGCGCGCTCCAGGACGTCGCGGCGGGCGTCCTCGTCCTTCTGCTTCTCCGCGCGCGGCAGGGCGTTGGCGATGGTGTCGCCGTTCTCCCAGGCCCGCACCACCCGCGGGTCGACGTAGGACTCGCGCGCGACGGTCGGGGTGTTGCCGAGCGCCTCGGCGACCGTCTCCATGACCTCCTTGCGCACCCGCTTGCGGCCGCGCTCGGAGTCCGGGCGGCCGAGCGCGGCGAAGGTGACCGCGGCCAGCACCGTTCCCTGCCAGGTGCGCAGGTCCTTGGCGCTGCACTCGCAGTCGGCGAGCTCCTTGAAGCGCGCGTTGATGTCGTCGGAGTGCAGCTCGCGGTAGCTGTCGCCGCTGCGGTAGACGAGCAGGCGGTCGGAGCCGGAGCGCCCGCGGCGCAGCGAGCGCACCGCCCGCGCCAGCCTGGCGTCGGTCACCCGGACCCGGCGGTGCAGCCCGCTCTTGGCGATGTAGTCGAAGAGCATGGCGTCGCCGCTCACCGTCACCTGCTCGCGCAGCAGCGTGGCGACGCCGCGGGTGCCGTTCTCCTCCGCGTACTCCTCGCCGCCGACCCGGAAGACGCCGCGGTCGAGCAGGTCGACGGCGACGGCCTCGACCCGGCGGCGCGGCAGCCCGCGCAGCCCGAGGTCGGCGTGCACCCGCTCGCGCACCGCGGGGAGCTTCGCGGCCAGGGTGAGCACCCGGTCGAACTTCTCCTCGTCCCGGGCCGCGCGCCACCGCTCGTGGTACAGGTACTGCTTGCGCCCGGCGGCGTCGGTGCCGACCGCCTGGATGTGGCCGTTCGGCTGCGCGCTGATCCAGACGTCCCGCCAGGCGGGCGGGATCACCAGCGCGCGGATCCGCTCGACGTCCTCCGGGTCCGCCGGGCCGCCGTCGTCGGTGTGGTACGAGAAGCCCTTGCCGCGACGCACCCGTCGCAGGCCGGGGCCGCCTGGGTCGCTCCGCCGTAGCCGCATGCCGGACGGATACCTTCCCAGCGCCCGGTCATTCCTGTGTTCTCGGTGGTGAGTGCCCCGGTTTCCGGCCCGCGGCGCCGGGTACCCCGGCCGCACTCGACGAGGAGGAGGCGGCCATGGCTGCCCGGGAAAAAGCGCAGGGCGCGGCGCTATTCGTCCCCGAGGAGGCCGGGCTGCCGGAGCTGCGCGCGGCCGCCGCCGGGTGCAGGGGCTGCGCGCTGTACCGGGACGCCACGCAGACGGTCTTCGGCGAGGGGCCGGAGCACGCCGCCATGTTGCTGGTCGGCGAGCAGCCCGGCGACCAGGAGGACCGGCGCGGACACCCGTTCGTCGGGCCCGCGGGCGGGTTGCTGAACCGGGCGCTGGACGAGGCCGGGTTCGCGCGCGACGCCTGCTACCTCACCAACGCGGTCAAGCACTTCCGCTTCACCGAGCGCGGGAAGCGGCGCATCCACAGGCAGCCCGGCCGCACCGAGATCGTGGCCTGCGCGCCGTGGCTCGCGGCCGAGCTGCGCGCGGTGCGGCCGCGGCTGGTGCTCTGCCTCGGCGCCATCGCGGCGCAGGCGCTGCTCGGCACCGGTTTCCGGGTGAGCGAGCGGCGCGGGGAGCTCATCGAGCTGCCGGAGCACGCGGTGCTCGCCACCGTGCACCCGTCGGCGGTGCTGCGCGCCCCGGACCGGGAGGCGGCGTACCGCGAGTTCGCCGCCGACCTCGGGCGGGCGCGGGCCGCGCTCGACGCACTGGCACGATGAGCCGGTGAGCACCGAACCCGACCCCGCGGTGGTGGAGCTGGCCTCGCACCTCTTCGACCTGGCCAGGAACGGCGCGGCGGCGGAGCTCGCCGCCTACCTCGACGCCGGGGTGCCCGCCGAGCTGACCAACGACCGCGGGGACACGCTGGTCATGCTGGCCGCCTACCACGGGCACCCGGATGCGGTCCGGGTGCTGCTGGAGCGCGGCGCCGACCCGGACCGGGCCAACGACCGCGGGCAGACGCCGCTGGCCGGTGCGGTCTTCAAGGGCGAGACCGAGGTGGTGCGGGCACTGGTCGCGGCCGGGGCCGATCCGGATGCGGGGAGCCCGTCCGCGCGGGATGCGGCGGGCATGTTCGGCAAGAGCGAGCTCCTCGCGCTCTTCGGCTGACCCGACCGTCGGTTACCAGCCCGCGGCGCGCACCGCCGCCACCGCCTTGCGGGCCGCGACCAGGACCGGGTCCCAGACCGGTGAGTAGGGCGGGGCGTAGCCGAGGTCGAGCGTGGTCATCTGCTCGACCGTCATCCCGGCGGTGAGCGCGACCGCGGCGATGTCGACCCGCTTCCCCGCCCCCTCCCGCCCGACGATCTGGGTGCCGAGCAACCTGCCGGTGCGCCGCTCGGCCAGCATCTTCACCGTCATGGGGGTGGCGTCCGGGTAGTACCCGGCCCGGCTGGTCGACTCGATCGTGACGCTCACGAACTGCAACCCCGCCGCCGCGGCGTCCGCCTCGCGCAGCCCGGTCCGCGCCACCTCCAGCGCGCACACCTTGCTCACCGCGGTGCCGACCACGCCGGGGAAGGTCGCGTACCCGCCGCCGACCCCGGTGCCGATGATCTGCCCGTGCTTGTTGGCGTGCGTCCCGAGCGCGATGTGCCGCTCCCGCCCGGACACCAGGTCGAGCACCTCGACGCAGTCGCCGCCCGCCCAGATCTCGGTGCGGCCGCGCACCCGCATGGCCAGGTCCGTGAGGAGGCCACCCGACTCCCCCAGCGGCAGCCCGGCCGCGGCGGCGATACCGGTGGCGGGGCGCGTGCCGAGCCCGAGCACCACCACGTCGGCCCGGTACTCGCCGTCGGCGGTCGCGACCGCGCGCACCCGGCCGTCCGCGCCGGTGCGGAGGGCGGTCACGTCGGCGTGGTTGACCACCTCGATGCCCATGCCGTCCATGGCCTCGCGCACCAGCGCGCCCATGTCCGGGTCCAGGGTGGACATGGGCTCGGCGCCGCGGTGCAGCATGGTCACCCGGTAGCCGCGCTGGATCAGCGCCTCCGCCATCTCGACCCCGATGTAGCCCGCGCCGATCACCACCGCGTCGCCGGACTCCTGGCCGGTCAGGGTGTCGATCAGCGCCTGGCCGTCGTCCAGCGTCTGCACGCCGTGCACGCCGGGGGCGTCGATGCCGGGCAGCGGCGGCCGCACCGGTTCGGCGCCGGTGGCGATGACGAGCTTGTCGTATCCGGTCCAGGCCTCGGCGCCCGCGTCGTCGCGGACCAGGACCCGGCGGCCGTCGAGGTCGAGCTCCAGCGCCTCGTGGCCGAAGCGCAGGTCGATGCCGCGCTCCCGGTGCTCCTCCGGGGTCCTGGCGATCAGCGCGTCCCGGTCGTCCACCGCGCCGCCCACCCAGTACGGGATGCCGCACGCCGAGTACGAGGCGAAATGCCCGCGCTCGAAGACCACGATCTCCAGCTCCGCCGCGTCCCGCAGCCGCCGCGCCTGCGACGCCGCGGCCATTCCGGTCGCGTCCCCGCCGATGACCACCAGTCGCTCGCTCATGGGCGTCACGCTACCGCCGGCGGGTGTCCGGACCGGTCCGCGATGCCCGCGACCGCCCGGCCCGCGCCTAGTACGGTGGAGCGGGCCACCGCGCGTGATCGGGGCCCGGCGCGAGAGCAGGAAAGGGTGGCGAGATGACGGACTCGTATTCGCAGTGGTACGAACGCCATTCGCCGCCGGGCAAGATCCTGGCGGGCCAGTACACCAGCGCCGAGCCGATCCGCTACAACGGCAGCCTGGTCTACCCGATGTACTCCGAGGAGTTCGGAACCCCCGGCGCGCGGCTCGCGATGACAGCACTTTCCGCCGCTCCGCCCGCCGGGCTGCGCGGCTGGGGCATCGGGCTCTCGGTACTCGACGGGCACGTGCGCTTCGACGGCAGGCGGCTCGGCGGGATCGACGTCTGGGGGGACGCGCTCGCCACCGGGATCAGCGTGGAGCTGGCGGGCCACTCCCCGCAGGCGCTCTTCACCCTCACCCCGGTCTGGGTGGACAACCAGGGCGTGCAGAAGTCCTGGGAGGGGAACTACGGCATCCTGGTCGAGCACCTGCCGGACGGGCGCATCACGCTCTGGTGCAGCGTCGGCGAGGGGCCGCCGAACTTCGCCAACCTCGTGGTCGAGATCTCCACCGACGCGCTGGACGCCGCGCCCGCCGTCCCGCAGGAGACCGAGGCGCAGCTGCTCGACGACCAGTACGTCACGCTGCCGATCCGGTACCGGGCGGAGCGGCCGGACGGAGGGCGGGTCGTGCTCGTCGACACCGCCGCCGAGCCGCGGGTCGAGGCGCCCGCCGCGCCGGTCGAGGAGAAGGCGGCGCGGCGCGGCGGGGGGTGGGTGAGCAGGCGCGACTACGCGCCGCCCGCGGACGGGTCGGCGGGGCGGTGGGATCGGCAGGCGCCGGACGGGGGTGCGGTGCGGCGGCCCAGTGGGGAGCTGCCCGCTGTTCCCGAGGGGTTGGCGGGCGAGGAGTCGCCGTTCGGGCCTGGGGTCACCGGTGCCGGTCCGAATTCCGCTCCGACGCGGGTCGGTGGGGTCCCCGGGCCGGGTGCGACGCGGAACGGGCAGGTGCCGCCTGCTCGGGGTGGTGATCGGTCCGCGGTCGCGGAGACAAAGGACGGCCGGACCGGGGCGGTGGATTCCGCCGCGGCCCAGGCAGGCACCGGTGCCGAGCGGCGCGTCGACGATCGGCCTGCGCCAGGGCGGGACGGCGCGGCCGTGGGAGCGAGGCAGGGCGGTAAACAGCAGAGGGACCTCCCCGAACGTACGGGTGCGGCGTACGGACCGAGCGACACCCGTTCGGCGGGACGGCCCGCGAACGCGGCTGCGAAGCCGAGGCAGTCGACCGAACGCATGGGCGAGGAGCAGGCGCCGGACGCTGCGCAGCCGATGGCACGGCCCGCGCACGCGGGTGCGGAGCCCGCGCGGAACGACGGCCAACCGGCCGTGCCACTCCCAAACCGGGGTGTCGAGCACGCGCAGAGCGACGGGCAACCAGCGACACCGCCACGACGCGGGGGCGCCGAGCACGCAAAGAACGACGCACCACCGGCGACACGACCCACGAACGTAGGCACGAAGCACGCACAGAGCGACGGGCAACCAGCGACACCGCCACGACGCAGCGGCGCCGAGCACGCACAGAACGACGCACCACCGGCGGCACCGCCGCGACGCAGCGGCGCAGAGCAGGCGCAGAACGATGGACAACCGGCGACACGCCCCGCCACCGTAGGCACGAAGCACGTGCAGAACGACGGGCAACCCGCGGCACCGCCACGACGCGGGGGCGCTGAGCAGGTGCGGAACGATGGGCAGTCGGTGGCGCGGTTCGAAGGTGCGGGCGGCGAAGCGGAGGGCGGGCAGCAGGCCGGGAGCGGCGGGGGCGGGCATGTGCTGCCGACGCGGGCCGGGCGGCGACCGGATATCCGCGAGTCCAAGTACGGGCAGCGGCCGACGGCGGCGAGCGAGACGCTGACGGGGGGCAGGCACGGACAGCAGGCGCGGCCCGCGACGACCGGCGGGCAGCCGGGGGCGAACCTGGCGGCCGGGTTGCACGGGATGCGCGGGGACGAGTCGGATCGACGCCGGGAGAGTTTCGCCGCGCGGCTGCAGGCGTTGCGCGGGGAGCGGCCGGCGCGGTCGCACGGGTCGGAGGCGCCGGAAGGGCATCGCCCCGGGGGCGCGGAGCGGCCGAGTGGTGGCGCCGCGCCCGGTCGCGGGGCGGGCGGTGGAAGTGGCCCGCAGCGGCTCGGCCGCACCGGTGCGGTCGACCGGGAGTCCGGCGGGCGGGAGGAATCCGCGCCGGATGCCGCCACGACCGGGCTCGGCGCACGGCCGGAGCACGCGACGAACGCGGACGCAACGGTTAGCCGGCGAAGCGGGCACGATCGGCTGATCCCGTCCGAGGACCACGGGCAGACCCCGCTGCGCGCCGATGCCAGGCAACAACCTGCGCCGAGCAGTACCCCGCACGGCCGTGACCTGCGAGGGGAACCCGGCCACCCCCCTCAGGGGCCGACGGAGAATCGGCAGAAACCGACGCCGAGCGGCGCGCTTGGAAACCCCGACCGCGATCAGCCCGCGCCCGCGCGCGCCGACAACCGGCCATCGCAGGCGGCACCACGAAGCGGAGCCGCGACGCCGGTCGTCGGCGACCGGCCCGAAGAGGTCGCACCCGGACCGGGCACACTGCCTCCGCGCACCGGCACGCCCGAGGAAACCGCCGCAACCACCGCCCGGCGAGCGCCGCAGCAGCCGGGCGAGAACCCGCCGGGGAGCGAGGCAGTCGGCCCCGAAGCGGCACTGCCCGCGGGAACCGGCCGCGACACTGCTCGAGCGAGCGAAGCAGGCACGGCGGCACCCGCCGGAAACCGCCGCGACACCTCGGCTGTGCCCGCACAGAACAGCCGAAACTACACGGCAACGCCCGCAGCGGACCGTCGCGACGACTCGCCCGCGCCCACACGAGGCGGCCGCGACAACTCGCAGGCACCCGCACGAACCAGCCGGAACACCCCGGCAGCACCCACGGATAGTGGCCCCGCCGGCGCGGCGACGCAGGCCGGACCGAGCCGCGACGATTCGGCAGCGCCCCGCCGGAGCAGCGCCGCGACTCCCGAAACCACCCCGCAGCGCGACTCGACGCCGCCCCCTCGAACCGGCCGAAGCGATGCGGCGATTCCCGGCGGCATCTCCCGGGACAACCCGACACCGCCCGCCCGCCACAGCGCGGCCGGGCCCGGCGGCATCCCCCGTGACGACTCCACACCGCCCGCACGAACCAGCGCGGCGCGCACCGGCGGCATCCCCCGTGACGACTCCACACCGCCCGCACGAACCAGCGCGGCGCGCACCGGCGACGTCCCCCGTGACGACTCCGCACCGCCCGCACGAGCAGGCACGGATGCACCAGCGGGCGGCAGTCGTGACGCGGCAGCGGTAGCCGGGGGAAGCCGTCCCGACCCGGCGACGTCAGCGGGTAGCGGCCACGAGGGCGCGACGACACCCAAACACACCACCCGCGACAGCGGGACAGCACGCCGCGCCGACGGGGGCGAGTCCGCAGGCACACCGCTCACCCCAACAGGTGCTGACCAGCCCGACACCCCGGGCAAACCGGAGACGACGGGCTTCGGCGGCTGGAGCGCCGCCACCCTCCAGCACAACCCGGACACCCTCCCCCCGCGCCGCAGCGTCTACGGCCCCCCGCCGGTACCGCGCGGCCAGGGCGGGATCATCGGCGACCCCGGCTACCGCGGCGCCCTGTACGACCTCGGCCTCGCCATGTACCGCCGCGGCGACACCGAGTCCGCGCGCGGCCTGCTGACCCAGGCCGCCGAGGCGGGCCACGTCGCCGCCGCCTACGACCTGGGCGCACTGCTGCGCGACGAGGGCGACACCGCCAGCGCGGAGGCGTGGTGGCGCGCCGCCGCCGCGCACGGCGAGCCGCGCGCGGCGGCGAGCCTCGAGGAGCTGCGCGGGGAGTGACCCGCGGAAAACCGGTCGCGCGCCGGACGCCGGGTGCACTACCGTCTCCGGCTATGGGAAGTGGCACCGGTGGGATCTGCGCGGCCGTGAGCGCGCTGTCGGTGCCGTCCGCCCGCCTGCGCCGCGCCGCCGCCTAACCCGCCGGCGCACCGCACTCCCTCTCCCCCCGGTCTGTGATCAGGCCGCACACAAGCCGTGCCCGGCATGGGTCAGGCGCCTTCACCGGTTCCCGATTCACCTTCTCCCGAAGGACCCCATGCCTCGCCGTTCCCGGCCCGCGCGCGTCCGCGCCCGGCTGTCCCAGAATTTCCTCGTCGACCCTGCGGCGGTCCGCGCGATCGTGCGTGCCGCCGAGCTGACCGGCTCCGATCTCGTTCTCGAACCCGGCCCGGGCGCGGGCGCGCTCACCCGCGAGCTGCTGCGCGCCGCGGGCCGCGTCCACGCCTGTGAACTGGACCCGCGCTACGCGGCCCGACTGCGGGCCCTGTACCGCGACAACCCTCGAATCACGGTGTCGCAGCGGGATTTCCGTACAGTGCAGCCGCCGAGGGAACCGTTCGCGGTGGTCGCCAACATCCCGTTCGCGGCGAGCACCGACATCCTGCGCTGGTGCCTGGATGCCCCGGCGCTGACCACGGCCACCCTGCTCACCCAGCGCGAGTTCGCGCGCAAGCACAGCGGCGACTACGGCCGCTGGTCCCGGCTCGCGGTGACGCACTGGCCGCGGACCGCCCTCGCGCTCGGGCCACGGGTGGGCAGGCACAGCTTCGACCCGGTACCCGCCGTCGACGCCGCGGTACTGCACGTCCGCCGCCGCGCGGAACCCCTGCTCCCGGCCGCCGACCTCGACCGCTACCGCGACCTGGTACACCTCGGCTTCACCGGAACGGGCGGGTCGTTCGGCGCCTCGCTCGCCCGCGAGTACCCCCGCGCTGAGGTCCGAAGTGCTTGCCGCACAGCGGATCTCGATCCAGAGGCGCCGGTGGGGCTGGTCACCCCGGACCAGTGGCTCACGGTCTACCGGGTCCTGGGACGACGCGAGCCGCCACCCGCGACG
>NZ_JBHVAK010000009.1:0-141516 GCF_042667085.1 Nocardia sp. NPDC057353 | reverse complement strand
GCTTTCGCGCGTCCGGGGTCGCGCCCTATCCGGCGATCGCGGTGACCGGCACCGCGCGGACCGCGGGCGCGACCCAGCGGCGCAGGTAGGTGCGCAGCTCGGCCCCGCGCCGCGGCGGCTCCGCGGCGCCCGCCCCCTCCTCGACGAAGGAGAGCAGGATCCGGACCAGGAACTCGAGCAGCCCGTCGAACTCCGCGGTGGTGAAACCGTGTGCCGCCCACGCGACATCGGTGCGCAGGAACGCCTCCCGACAGGCGCCGAGCGCCACCCCGGAGAGCGCGTACCGGGAGAACGCCGTGCCCTGCCCGGTGTTCATCAGCGCGGTCAGGTACCGCTCCCCCGGCAGCTCCTCGACGGTGAAGGCCACCGCCTCCACCGCCAGCTCGGCCGGATCGGCGCACCCGGCCAGGTGCGCGACCAGCCGGTCGACGAAGCTGTCCCGCGCCGCGTACCCGACCGCGGCGAAGAGCGCCTCGGTGCTCGGGTAGTAGCGGTACACCGTCTGCCGGATCACCCCGAGCTCCGCGGCGACGTGCGAGAGGTTCGTGCGCCGCGCGCCGTGCGTGTCGATACACCGCATGGCGGCGGCCAGGATGCGCTCGCGCGCCTGCTCCGGGCCGCTCGGCGGCGAGCCGTTCCACGCCGGTCGTTTCATCCCCCCAGTGTGCGGGACAGTTCCGCCCCGTTCTGTCAATCACTGATTGAACAACTGATTGAAACGTGTTTCAATTCTGCCGTGGGACGGACCGAGACGGGAACGCGCGAGCGCATCCTCACCAGTGCCGAGCGGCTGCTGCTGGAGGCGGGGTACGACCGGGTCTCGATCCGCGCCGTCTGCGCAGCCGCGGGCGTGAACCCGGCCGCCGTGCACTACCACTTCGGCTCCAAGGAGGCGCTGGTCGCCGCGCTG
Source organism: Nocardia sp. NPDC057353 (assembly GCF_042667085.1). NCBI lineage: Bacteria > Bacillati > Actinomycetota > Actinomycetes > Mycobacteriales > Nocardiaceae > Nocardia > Nocardia sp. NPDC057353. The sequence goes on along the minus strand of NZ_JBHVAK010000009.1, from coordinate 140,606 downwards.
CTCGAGGCCAGGCTCGGCCCGCTCTGGCAGACCGCGCTGGACGATCTCGCCGCCGACGCCCCCGACGTCCCCGCGGTGGTGGCGGCGCTGGTCGCGCCGCTCGCCGAGCTCGCCGCCGACCCCACCGGCAGGCTCTACCTGCACCTGCTGGCCCGCCTGGTGCTCGGGAGGCGGCCGGTGCCGTGGGCGGCGGGCTGGTTCCGGCTCGACCCCTGGGTGGCGCTGCTGCGCGACCTGGTCCCCGGCCTCGACGCCGCAGGCGCCAGGCGGCGCTGGCTGCTCGCCTTCGACCTCGTGCTCGGCCAGTTCGGCGATCCGCTCGCCGGCGACCGGGTGCTCTCCCCCGCCGCGGTGACAGCGCTCACCGCCTTCGTGAGCGCGGGGCTCGCCCACTCCACGGAGGAAGAATGAACGACGTGTTCGCCCCGGCCCGGCTCGGGCCGATCCGGCTGCGGAACCGGGTGGTCAAGTCCGCCACCTTCGAGGCCCGCACCCCGGACGCGCTGGTCACCGATGACCTGATCGAGTACCACCTGCGCCCGGTGCGCGGCGGGGTCGGCATGACCACCGTCGCGTACTGCGCGGTGGCGCCGGAGGGGCGCACCGAGCGCAGGCAGATCTGGATGCGCCCCGAGGCGGTGCCCGGGCTGCGCAGGCTCGCCGACGCCGTGCACGCCGAGGGCGCCGCGGTGAGCGCGCAGCTCGGCCACGCGGGCCCGGTCGCCAACGCCGCCTCGAACCGGGCTCCCGCGCTCGCCCCGAGCAGGCTGTTCAGCCCGCTCGGCATGTCCGCCACCCGGCGCCCGAGCGTGGCCGACGTCCGCGGGCTGGTGCGCGCGCACGCCGAGGCGGCGGTGCTGGCCCAGGACGCCGGGTTCGATGCCGTCGAGCTGCATTTCGGGCACAACTACCTGGTCAGCGCCTTCTTCAGCCCGCTGCTGAACCATCGCCGCGACGAGTACGGCGGCGCGCTGGAGAACCGGGCCCGCTTCGCCAGGGAGATCGCCATCGCGGTGCGCGAGCGGGTCGGGACGGACATGGCCGTCACCGCCAAGCTGAGCATGGACGACGGCGTGCGCGGTGGGCTGAAACTGCCCGAGAGCCTGCAGATCGGGCGCTGGCTGGAGGCCGACGGCGCCCTGGACGCGCTGCAGCTGACCGCGGGCAGCTCGCTGCTCAACCCGATGTACTTCTTCCACGGCAGCGCCCCGCGCAGGGAGTTCGCCAAGGTCTTCCCGCCGCCGCTGCGCTGGGGGTTGCAGGCGAGCGGCCGCTTCTTCCTGCGCGAGTACCCCTACCGCGAGGCCTACCTGCTCGACCTGGCGCAGCAGTTCCGGCGTGAGCTGAGCATGCCGCTCATGCTGCTCGGCGGCATCACCACCAAGGCGACCATGGACCTGGCGATGGCGAAGGGCTTCGAATTCGTCGCCATGGCCCGCGCCCTGCTCCGCGAACCGGACCTGCTGCAGCGGCTGCGCGCCGACCCGGCCGCCGAATCGCTCTGCACGCACTGCAATGTCTGCATGACCACGATCTTCCACCGCACCCGCTGCGTGCTGGCCCGCCCGGACGAGCCGGTCGCCCCTTGATCAGCGGCGCACGTCGCCGCCCTCACCGCCGCCCTGACGCGCTTCCGCTGGCCGTCCAGCAATTCTCGGGTTATCGTCTCGGTGAATCGAGACGGAGGTCGAGTGGGAACGCACGCCAGGCAGCCGGAAACGGCAGGAACCGCACCGTATTTCGACCCCGGCGACCGGTGGGTCCCGGTCGACCGGCGCTGGTTCGGGATGGACCGGCGGACGCTGCTGCCCGCGCTGGTCGTGCTCGCGCTCGCCTTCCTGCAGGGCGTGCTGCTGCCACGGCTGGACGCGGCGCTCGCGGACGACGACGTGACCGCCGCGGGCGACGTGATCGCACTGAACGGTGGAATCACCTTCCCCGCCGAGCCCGGCTGGGCGCTGGTCGACGGCGAGCGGATCGGGGACGAGCCGAGCGGCCAGGGCTACCCGACGGTGGCCGTGCTCGCCCGCGGCGGCACCCGGTTCACCGTGCAGACCGGCGCCTTCGGCGGGGACGCGAACGCGCTGCTCGACCAGATCGAGCGCACCGACGCCGCGCTCTCCGGCGGCCGCGGGCTGACCGCGTCCGGCGATCCGACGCCGATCACCACCGAGAGCGGCGCCACCGGGGTCGTCACCCGCTTCGCGGCCGCCCAGCTGGACGGCGTCCTGGCCGCGTTCGTCTTCGACGGCACCGGGGTGGAGATCGTGGCGGTCGGCCCCGCGCAACCGGGCGCGGACATCCTCACCGAGGTCGGGGCGATGATCGCCGGTCTCGACGTGATCGGCGGGCGAGCGTGACGACCACCGATCTCGACCGGGCCCGCTTCCTCGCGATCGAGCAGTCCGGCTGGGGCCGCTCCTTCACCCTCTACCAGCCGCGCAACCTCGCCTTCTGGGTCTACGCGCTGCTCACCACCTCCGGGGCGCTGCTGTTCGCGAGCCGGATCGGCCAGAGCTACGGGGCCTACAGCCGGGCCATCCTGGTGACCGCGGCGGTGTTCGCGGTCTACGGCGCCGTCTTCTGGTGGTTCACCCAGCACATCGACCGCTACGCCAGGCAGCCGACGAAGATCCTGGTGGCGGCGTTCTGCTGGGGCGGCTTCGCCGCCACCTGGGCCATGGCCTCCTACGCCAACACCGCGCTGATCAGTATCTACGGCAAGCTCTTCGGGCACGCCTGGGCACAGGACTGGGGCGCCGGGCTGGCCGCGCCGTTCACCGAGGAGACGGCGAAGGGTTTCGGGCTGCTGCTGCTCATCGCGCTGGCGCCGCGGCTGGTGCGCACCGCCTTCGACGGCTTCATCCTCGGGGCGTTCCTCGGGCTCGGCTTCGAGATCGTCGAGGACATCGCCTACGGAATGAACGCGGGCGCCGCGCAGTTCGGCGCGAACCAGGTGGAGGCCTCGCTCAGCACGGTGGTGCTCCGGGTCGCCACCGGCGCCACCGGCCACCTGCTCTACACCGCGCTGTTCTGCGCCGGGCTGGTCTACCTGCTCGGCCGCCCGGCCGAGCCGCGCCGGATCGGGCGCGGGCTGCTGCTGATCGGCACCGCCATGCTGCTGCACGGGCTGTGGGACTCCATGGCGAACTTCATCGGCGACAGCAATGCGGCGGCGTTCGGGCTCATCGCGGGAGTCATGGCGGTGGCGTTGGCGATCGCGGTGCGGGTCTTCGCGCTGACCGTCCCGCGGGAGCGTGAATTCCTCGCCGACATCCTCGCCCCCGAGGTCGCGTCGGGGGTGATCCGGTCCGAGGAGGCGCTGGCCGCGTGCGGGAACGGCAGGACCAGGCGCGCGTTCCGGCGCGCGGGAACCGACCGGGCGGCGCGCCGACGCCGCGCGCACGTGCTGGACGCGGTGCACGACCTCGCCGACGCGCTCGCCGCCGAGCGCGGCGTGCAGACGCCGCGGGTGGAGTTCGCCAGGGCCGAGGTGGCCCGGCTCCGGGACGGCAGGCCGCCGACCGAGGCGCTGCTGCCGGTGCCGCGCTGACCTTCCCGGCGTGCGTAGAGTCCGGGGATGGCTCGAACCATGCAGATCTCCGACAGCATCGTGATCGCCGTCGACCCGGCGACCGCCTACGACAACATCGCCGACGTCACCCGGATGGGCCGCTGGAGTCCGGAGAACACCGGCGCGGTGCTGGACGCCCCCGGCCGCCCGGCGCGGGTGGGCGACACCTTCGTCGGCGCCAATGTGCGCCGCGGCCTCCGCTGGCACACCGGGTGCGTGGTGACCGCCGCCGAGCCGGGGAGCCGCTTCGCCTTCCGGGTGCAGCGCTGGGGCGTGCGCAAGCCCGCGCTCCGGGTGGCCGTGGCGACCTGGGAGTACCGTTTCGAGCCGGTCGACGGCGGCACCCGCGTCACCGAGACCTGGATCGACGACCGGACGACCTGGCCGGACGCGGTCGCGCGGGTCTTCGACCGGCTGGCGACGGGCAAGCGCGGTTTCGCCGAGTTCCAGGAGGGCAATATCCGCCGCACGCTGGCCCGGCTCAAGGAGGTCCTGGAGTCCGAGCAGGTCAATTGACCGATTGGCCGTACGGGACAACATGGAGACCGGTCGGTCAGCAAATCCGGCGGCGTCGAGCGCTCCCAGCAGTTCGTTCCCAGGTTGTCGAGGGGTGCCGACACGACCCGCGGATGTGGGACATCCCGGCGCGCAAACGCCCGGCATTCCGTAGGTTGTCGGTGTCCGCCCGCACGCCGGGGGCGGCTCCCCCACCCCTCCCCGAAGACGGAACGCGCCCGTGAAAGTCCACCACCTGAACTGTGGCAGCATGCATCCCCCCGCGACGACCGACCTGGTCTGTCACGTCCTGCTGATCGAAGCACCAGGCTCGCTGGTGCTGGTCGACACCGGTTTCGGCCTGCACGACATCATCGACCCCGGGGCCAGGATCGGCCCGGTGCGGCACCTGCTGCGACCCGCGCTGGAGCCCGCCGAGACGGCCGCGCGGCAGGTGGAGCGGCTCGGCTTCAAGCGCGACGACGTCCGGCACATCGTGCTCACCCACCTGGACGCCGACCACATCGGCGGGCTCGCCGACTTCCCGCACGCCCAGGTGCACCTGACCTCGGCGGAGCTGCGCGGCGGCGTCACCGAGCCGACCTCCCGCGAGCGGGTGCGCTTCCGCGCCGCGCAGTGGTCGCACGGCCCGAAGTTCGTGCAGCACAACCCGGCGGGCGAGCCGTGGCGCGGCTTCGCCGCGGCGCGCGAGCTGACCGAGATCGCGGCGGGCATCGTGCTCATCGCGCTGCCGGGGCACACCCGCGGCCACGCCTGCGTCGCGGTGGACGCCGGGCGCCGCTGGATCCTGCACGCGGGCGACGCCTTCTACCACCCGGCCACGCTGGACGGCCGCTCCAAGGTGCCGTTCCCGCTGTCGTTCATGGAGTCGTCGGTCGCCTACGACCGGCACCGGGTCAGGGAGAACCACGAGCGGCTCGCCGAGCTCTACCGACGCGGCGAGCCCGACCTGCGGATCGTCTGCGCCCACGACCCCTCGCTGCTGGCAGGCTCGCTGACCTGAAAGCCCCCGCGTCGGGGGAGATTTCGGGGTCGGGCTCCGGGTCGGGCCCGGATCCGGGGTGGCCGCCCGCGACCTAGCGTTCTCGGCATGACACGCGCACGCGCCATCGCGCTCTGGCTGCTGGTGATCTTCGTCGGAATCCAGTTCGGCGCCGGGTGGTACGAGAAGATCATCGTGGTGCACCTGTGGGAGCAGGTGCCGCCCGCGGAGACGCTCGCCGCCATGACCGAGTCCGGTTTCGAGCGGGCGGGCCGGGCCTTCTGGCCCTTCGTCTCGCCCGCTGTCGCGCTGCTGGCGCTGATCAACATCGGCTTCGCCTGGCGCGCGCCGGAGCCGATCCGGCGCTGGTGGCTGGCGGCGGCGCTGCTCATGACCACCTACGCGGCCGTCAGCTACGGCTGGTTCGTGCCGCAGATGGTGATCTTCCAGCGGGACGGCGCGGAGTGGGAGCCGGACCGCATCGCCTCCTTCATCGAGCTGTGGACCTCGGCGAACTACGCCCGCATGGCGCTCGGCGGGGCGGGCTGGCTCTGCGCGCTGCGCGCGCTCTCGCTCTCCGGCGCCCGGGCGCGGCCGCTCGGCGATTAGCATCGCTGGAGTGACCGGAACGGCCCCGAGCAGCAGCAGGCGCACCAACCGCCGCGGTGCGGCGACCCGCGAGTCCATGCTCGAGGCCGCGCTCACCTCGCTGGCGTCCGGCGATCCCGGCTCGGTGTCGGCGAATCGGATCGCCAAGGACATCGGGGTCACCTGGGGGGCGGTCAAGTACCAGTTCGGCGATATCGACGGGCTCTGGGCGGCGGTGCTGCACCGGACCGCCGAGCGGCGCGGCGACCTCCCGGCCGGGCTGGTGCCCGGCGGCACGCTCCGGGAGCGGGTCGCCGCCACCGTCGACACGCTCTACCGCGGCCTGACCGGCACCGATTCGCGCGCCATCGAGACGCTGCGCGCCGCGCTCCCGCGCGACCCCGCCGAGTTGGAGCGGCTGTTCCCGCGGACCGCGGCCGAGCTGGTCTCCTGGCAGGTGGGGTGGAACGCCGCCTGTCAGAAGGCCTTCGCCGACCTGGACGTGGCACCGGAGCGGGTGCGCGAGGTGGCTTCGTTCCTGCCGGGCGCCATGCGCGGCATCGTCTCGGAGCAGCAGCTCGGCACCTACACCGACCTGGAGGAGGCGCGCCGCGGCTTCACCGCGGCCATCGTCGCCTACCTCGAGCACTCGCGCTGAGCCTCAGGCGAGCAGCGCGCCGACCAGGGTGACCAGGTGCGCGACGGTCGCCTCGCGGCTCAGCCCCAGCTCCCGCCGCAGGCTGCGCCAGGTGCCGACGTTCAGCACGACCACGAGCAGGTCGCTCAGCCGATCCTGCTCCGGGTGCCGCTCGAGCACCGCCGCGAAGACCGTCTCCACCCAGTGCCGGTGTGAGCGGTGCCCGTCCTCGATGATCGGGAGCAGCTCCGGCATCCGCTCGGCGAGCGCGAGCAGCCGCCAGGTGCCATCACCGGTGTACTCGTAGTCGCGCACGACGGTGCGCACGATGGAATCCACGTCGCCCGGCACCGCCTCCGCGCGCCCCGCCGCGACCGCGGGCGCGAACCGCTCGGCCAGCCCGGCCAGGTAGAGCCCGATCTTGCTGCCGAAGTGGTTGACCACGGTCTGCGGTGAAACACCCGCCGCGGCAGCGACATCGGCGATGGTCACCTCGTCGTACCAGGCGTCGACGAACAGCTCGATGGCCGCGTCCAGGATGGCTTCCCTGGTCTGTTCACGCGCCTTTGCGCGGGACGTCATCTCGTATCGGCGCGCCATTGCACCTACTTTCATTTACCCTTGACACAAATCAATGTAGTCCCATACTAACAGAAGTCCCCCGAACGGAGCCCGCCCATGACTCGCTTCCTGGTCTACACCGCCCCCGCCACCGGCCACGTGGTCCCGCTCGTCCCCGGCCTGCTCGAGCTGCGCCGCCGCGGCCACGAGGTGCACGTGCGCACCCTGCCCGCCATGGTCGGCCCGCTGCGCGCCGCCGGGATCTCCGCCGACGCCGTCGACCACAGGGTCACCGCGGTCGAGGTCACCGACTTCCGCGCCACCTCCGACACCGAGCGGCTGCGCAGCGGCCAGGTCGATCTCGTGCGCCGCGGCGAGTTCGACGGCCCCGACCTGGACGCCGCCATCGCCGAGCACCGCCCCGACGTGCTGCTCGTCGATTCCATTGCCTACGGCGCGCAGACCCGCGCCCAGGCGTCGCCGCTGCCGACCGCCATGGTGCTGCCCTCGGTGCTGCCCGTGCGGGGCCGCGGCATCCCGCCTTACGGCCTCGGGCTGAAGCCCATGTCCGGCCCGCTCGGCCGGGTGCGGGACGCGGTGGGGTGGAAGATGGTCGAGCGGGTCTTCGGCAAGGCCATGCTGCCCGGGCTGAACGGGCTGCGCCGCGCCGCCGGGCTGCCCGAATTCCGCTCCCCGCTGGACCAGTTCACCGCGCAGGACGCGGTGATCGTGCTCACCGGCGAGCCACTGGAGTACCCGCGCACCGACCTGCCCGCGCACGTCCACCTGGTCGGCGCGCAGCCGTGGGATCTCCCCGCCGAGCGCCCCGCCTACCTGGACGAGCCCGGCGACCCCTGGGTCCTGGTCACCTGCTCCACCGACTACCAGGGCGACGAGGACCTGGCCCGCGTCGCCGTCGAGGCGCTGCGCGACCAGCCGGTCCGGGTGCTGCTCACCCTCGCCGAGGCGTACGACGGCGCCGGGCTGGCCAGCGCGGGCAATATCCGGGTCGAGCGCTTCGTCCCGCACGGCCACGTGCTGCCGCACTGCGCCGCCGTCGTCACGCACGGCGGGTTCGGCATCGTCTCCAAGGCCATGGCGGCGGGCGTGCCCAGCGTCATCGTCCCCTTCGGCCGGGACCAGCCGGAGATCGCCCGGCGGGTCAGCGAGGCCGGGGCCGGGGTCACGCTGCGGCCGAAGGATCTCGACGCCCGCTCGCTGCGGGTCGCCGTCGAGCGCGCCCGCGCCATGACCGCGGGCGCGCAGGCCGCCGCCGCGACGCTGCGCGCAGGCGGCGGGGCGACGCGCTTCGCGGATGTCGCCGTCGCGCTCGGCGCCGGGGAGGGGGAGCGAGTCCGCGCCACGCCGTCGGAGCTCGCTCGCTGACGCCGCGGTTCGGCCGGTGCCGTCAGGCCCGTCCGGGCGCTGCCGCGGCGCCGAAGTCGTACCGCACCCCGGTCAACCGCTCCGATTCCGCCCAGAGCAGGGTGTTCAGCCGCTGATCGAGGGCGGGGGCGGGTGGCGCGGCCGGTTCCGGGTGGCCTTTGAGCCCGCGCCGCTCGGTCGGGCCGAAGTAGTCGGCACCGGCGGCCGCAGGGTCGGTGGCGGCGCGCAGCGTCGCGAGCGCCCCGATGGCGGCGGGCTGCTGGATCCACCCGGCCAGCGGGCGCAGCACCCCCGAGTTGAGCTGCTTGGACAGCGGGCCCATATTGTCGCCGAACGCCGTTCGCACGGAACCGGGGTGGGCGGCCGTCGCGATCGCGGGCGCGCCCGCGACGGCAAGCCTGCGCTGGAGCTCGACCGTGAACATGAGGTCGGCGAGCTTGGACTGCCCGTACACCGCCATGGTCCGGTACCGACGGCGCGCGCAGTGCAGGTCGTCGAGCGCGAGGGTGGCACCGGCGGCGAGCAGGCTGCTGACGGCGACGATGCGCGCCCCCGGGTGCGGGGCGATGCGGTCGAGCAGCAGCCCGGTCAGGGCGAAGGGGCCGAGGTGGTTGGTGGCGAAGGTGGCCTCGAAGCCGTCTGCCGACTCGGTGCGGCGGGCGAAGGTGGTCCCCGCGTTGTTGACGAGGAGGTCGATGCGGTCGAAGTCCGCGCGAAGCTGCTCGGCGGCCGCGCGCACCGACGTCAGGGACAGCAGGTCCGCCCGCACCGGGCGGAGTTCGGCATCGGGGGCGGTCGCCCGGATGCGCTCGGCCGCCGCTCCGGCCTTCTCGATGCTGCGACAGACCAGCACGACGGTTGCACCGTGCTCCGCGAGCAACCGCGCGGTTTCGAAGCCGAGCCCGCTGTTGGCGCCGGTGACGACGGCGATCCGGCCGTGCTGGGCGGGGATCTCCGCCTCGGTCCATCGAGTCCGGGGTGGCGTGGCGGCGGTCATCGGGGTCCTTCCGGTCGGTGGCGAGGTACCCCGCCGACCCAACCGGTCCCGGGTGAACACCGACAGACACCGCGATGACGTCTGAGTTACCAAATGTGTTGCGGTACAACAGTATTCATGCTTGTACGCGGTAAATGGCCGGGTGCGCCGTGGCGATCGACCGCGCCTCGTCGACCGAGGCGACCACAGCGGGGGCGCGCCCGGCCGCCTCGCACGCTTCGGCGCTGTCCCAGTGCGCGATGGTGACCAGCTGGAAGCGGGTGTCCGGCAGGATCGCCCGGTGCAGGCGGACGTCGCGGAAGCCCGGCGCGGTCCGCATGGACGCGGCGCGCCCCCGCCACTGCCGGACGAAGTCGTCGATGCGCTCGGCCGGGATCTCGATGGCATTGACGAAGGTGACGCCGGGGCCCGCGCGCCACGGCCCGGTGCGGCGCTCGTGCTCGAGGATTTCCTCGGCGAGCGCCGCGCTCTCGGCGCCGACGAACCGCTCCACGAGGTGCAGGCCGAGGTCGATGCCGGAGGTGACGCCGCCCGCCGTGATCAGATCACCGTCGTCGACCACGCGGCCCGCGGTGACGACAGCGCCGTGCGCGCGAAGGTCCTGCAGCGCGATGTGGTGGGTCGTGCAGCGGCGACCAGCGGTGATTCCCGCCGCGGCGAGCAACAGCGTCCCGGTGCACACGGCCGCGATGGTCAGCCCGGGGCGGCGGGCCGCGGCCAGTGCGCGCGGGACAGCGCCGCCGCGAAGCTGCTCCTCGACCGCGGAGCCCGCCCCGTAGCCGCCGCCGGGGACCACGAGCAGGTCGGCGTCCGCCGGCGCCCACGGCCCGCGGATGGTGAGCTCGAGCCCCGCCGCGGTGGTGATTGCGCCCGGTCCGCCGACGGTGACGAAGCTGTGCCGGACCCCGTCGACCGTGCCGAGCGCGGTGGCCGGTCCGACGAAGTCCTGATCCTCCACGCCGTCGTAGAGCAGCGTGTGCACGGTGAGCGTCATCGAATCCTCCGGTGGCGGTTGTGGTTACGCCCCGAGTATTTCCCGGTGCGCCGCACCGGACCAGTGGCCGGCTCGCCAGGGTGGCTTAGGATCCGGCCATGCATACCGTCGCCGTGCTCGCGGTCGACGGGGTCGTCGGTTTCGAGTTGGCCACCCCGTGCCAGGTCTTCGCGCTCGCCCCCGGCTACCAGGTTCGGGTCTGCGCCCTGCGCACGCGGAACACGATCGCCACCGCCGCGGGCGAGGAGATGTTCACCGTCTCGACGCGCTACGGCCTCGACGCCGTCCGTGCGGCACAGACGGTGATCGTCCCCGGCGCCGACCCCGACGCGCTCCCCGACCCGCGCGTCCTGCGCACCCTGCGGGCGGCCGCCGACCGCGGCGCCCGGATCGCCTCGATCTGCACCGGCGCCTTCGTCCTCGCCGCGGCCGGGCTGCTGGACGGCCGCACCGCGACGACCCACTGGCTGCTCGCCGACCACCTCGCCGAGCGCCACCCGGCGGTCACCGTCGACCCCGCGGTGCTCTTCGTCGACGACGGCGCGATCCTCACCTCCGCGGGCGTCGCGGCCGGGCTCGACCTGTGCCTGCACCTCGTGCGGAGCGACCACGGCGCCGCGGTGGCCGCCGACATCGCCCGGCAACTCGTCACCCCACCCCTGCGGGCGGGTGGCCAGGCGCAGTTCATCGAGCGCCCCGCGCCTGCCGCGAACTCCGTCGACCTGGCCCCGCTCCTGCACTGGATGCAGGACAACCTCGGCACACCCCTGTCGCTCGCCGACATCGCCGCCGCGGCGGCCATGAGCCCGCGGACCCTCTCCCGGCGCTTCCGCGCGCACACCGGCACAACCCCCGGGCAGTGGCTGCTCGACCGCCGCCTACAGCGGGCGCGGGAACTCCTGGAGACGACCGACATGCCCGTCGAACGCGTCGCCGGGACAGTCGGTTTCGGCTCGATCGAGACCCTGCGCTACCACTTCACCCGGCACGTCGGCACCGCCCCCGCGGCCTACCGCTCGACCTTCCGAGCGAGCCGTCAGCGCCGCAGCAACTCCGCCGCGATCTCCCGACCGAACCGCAGCGGCTGCACCGAGTGCTCCAGCTTCGACCCCGCCAGCGCCCCGTCGTAGACCAGCTGGATCCGCTGCGCGAGCCCGGCCGGATCGGCGGCCCCGACCTCGGTGAGCAGCTCGGTCAGCGTCTCCCGCACCCAGATCCGGTGCGCGACGACAGGTGCCAACTCCTGGTCCGGGAACTCGGTGGCGGCGTTGGCGTACTGACACCCCCGGAACCCCCTGCCCGGTGCCGACGCCAGCGCCAGGTCGAAGAAGGTCAGCACCCGGTCCGCCGGGTCGGCGACGGCGGCGACCGCCTCCTGCCAGCGGGCGCGGTCGCGGCGGTCCAGGTGCTCGAGGTAGGCGAGCACCAGCGCGTCCTTGGAGCCGTAGCTGGAGTACAGGCTGGCGCGCGCCACCCCGGCCTCGGCCAGCACCCGGTCGATGCCGACGGCGCGAATGCCGTAGCGGGCGAACAGGGTGCCCGCGGTCTCGAGCAGGCGCTGCGCCGGGCTCGGTTTGGCCGGCGCCGCGGATTCCGTCGACGTGGTCACACCACCCACCATAGCCACTCCACCGAATAGACAGATCGTTCTGTCTATGTCATGGTTGCTGCGTGACCCGCAGTACCCTCACCCGCCGCCTGCACGTGGATCTCGTGCGCGTCGCCGGTGCTGCCTGTCGTCACTCGCGCTGAGCCGCGTCCCGGTCCCGCACTGCGTCGAGGGCCGCTCTCCGTTTCTCCGAAAGGCGATCCCGCATGTCCCTGTACCTGTACGAACTGGCACCCGCGATCGACCCGGCCAAGGCCGTCGACGAGCTGGCGGCGCGCCTCGGCGAGGCCGGCGGCGAGCTGATCGAGGCGCAGGTCACCGGCGGCGCCGGGCGGATCTTCGCGATCGCCGAGTTCGAGTCCTGTCGGGCTCCGGGACTGGAGCCGGACGGCGCGCTCGGCGCCGTCGACGGCCCGCACGAGGTGCGGCTGGTCGGCGCGGAGCTGGCCCAGCTCAAGGCGGCCAGGCCCGCGGCGGGGTACCTGGTCGAGTGGGACATCCCGGCCGAGATCGACATGGACACCTACCTGGCCCGCAAGAAGGCGAACGCGCCGAAGTACGCGAACGTGCCCGAGGTCGACTTCCTGCGCACCTACGTCCGCGAGGACACCGCCAAGTGCCTGTGCTTCTACGACGCCCCCGACGAGGCCGCGGTCCGGCGCGCCCGCGATGCGGTGAGCACCCCCGTCGACCGCCTGCACGCGCTCACGGAACCCAGGACATGACCGCCGTGCTCGACGCCCGCGCCGAGGCGGTGGCCTTCGTCCGCGACCGGGCCGCCGCGCTCGACCGCGGCGAGACCGACGTCCGCACCGACCTGGCCGAGCTGGGCAGGTTGGGGCTGCTCGGCATCGGGCTCGGCGAGCCGGGGATCGAACCGATCGTCGGCGTGGTCGAGGCGGTCGCCGGGGAGAGCCTCGCGGTCGGCTTCTCGCTCTGGGCGCAGCGGATGACCATCGAATACGTCTCCCGCGCACCGGAACCCGTCCGCTCGGCGCACCTGGCGGGGTTGACCTCGGGCCGCACGATCGGCGTCACCGCCATGGCGGCGGCGCTCAAGCACCTGGCCGGGCTCGGCCCGCTGCCGCTGGCCGCCGTTGGCGACCGGGTCTCCGGGCCGATCGCCTGGGCCTCCAACGTCTTCCCGGACGCGCTGATCGTGTTCCCGTTCCGCGACGAGTCGGGGCGCGGGCACGTCGGCTGCACCGGCGCAGGCGCGCCCGGTGTCGAGGTGGCGCCCGCCCCGGAGCTGCTCGCGCTCGGCGCGACCGCCTCGACCTCGCTGCGCTTCACCGACGTCGCCGCCGACCAGCGGATCACCGACGACCTGAAGGGCTTCTGCGGCGCCATCCGCCCGACCTTCCTGCTGCTGCAGTCCGCCTTCTGCACCGGCATCGCGCGCACCGCGCTCACCGAGGCCGCGGCCAGGCTGGACGGGCTCGGTGAGGAGTTCCGCACCGAGCTCGAATCGCTCACCGCGCGCGGCGACGACCTGCGACACCAGCTCTACCGGCACGCCGCCGACCCCGGCGCGGCGGGCCCCGCCGAGCTGCTCGAGGCCCGCCTCGGCGCGGCCCGGCTCGCGGTCGAGGCCACCCGGCTGGAGTTCGCCCTGCGCGGCGGGGCGGGGTACGCCACCGCCAGCGCCACCAACCGTCGGTTCCGGGAGGCTGCCTTCCTGCCGATCCAGTCTCCCTCGGAAGGGCAGTTGCGGTGGGAACTCTCGCAGTACGGATAGCGGACGGCCGCAAGGGCTACGCCGGCCTCCCGGTCCTCAACGGCCTCGACCTCGCGGTTCCCGCGGGCGAAACCCTGGCCGTGCTCGGCGCCAGCGGCAGCGGCAAGTCCACGCTGCTCCGGGTGCTGGCCGGGCTCGACCGGCTGGACGCGGGCAGCATCGACTGGGGCGGCGCCGACACCCCGCCCGCCACCGGAACCGTCTTCCAGCAGCCGCTGCTCATGCCGTGGCTGACGGTGCGGGACAACATCCTCTTCGGCGGCCGCTTCGCCCGGCACCGCGACGGCTTCGACGCCGACCACGCGCTCGGGCTGCTCGCCCGCTTCGGCCTCGGCGAGCTGGCCGACCGCCGCCCCGACCAGCTCTCCGGCGGTCAGGCGCAGCGGATCTCGGTGATCCGCGCCGCCGCCGTCCGGCCCCGGCTGCTGCTGCTCGACGAGCCGTTCAGCGCGCTCGACCCCGCGGTGCGCGCGGACCTGCAGGACTGGCTGCGCGAGCTGGTCGCCGAACTGTCCTGCACCACCGTGCTGGTCACCCACGACGTCGACGAGGCGCTGCGGCTCGCGGACCGGATCGTGCTCATCGGCCCCGGTGCCGCAGTGCGCGAGGATGTCTCGCTGACCGACGCCGACCCGGTCGCGGTGCGCGAGCGCATCGTGGCCGGGTACCGCGAGACGGTGGTGCCCGCGTGAGCCTCTCCCGCCGGGCGCTGCTGTGCGGGTGCGCCGGGCTGGTCGCCGCGGGCGGCGTCGCCGGGATCGCGGACCTGGCGCGCGCCGCAGGCACCGACCGCAGCAACGCCACCGGCACCCTGCGGATCGGCTACCTGCCCATCACCGACGCCGCGCCGCTGCTGGTCGCGCACGGCGCGAACACCGTCGCCGCGGGCACGGTGCACAGCGCGAAACCGGTGCTCTTCCGCAGCTGGGCCGCGCTCGCCGAGGCCTTCCTGACCCGCCAGGTCGACGTGGTGCACCTGCTCATGCCGATGGCCGTGCAGCTGAAGTACGGGCTCGGCGCGGACGTCAGGGTGCTCGGCTGGAACCACACCAACGGCTCCGCGCTCACCGTCGCCCCGCACATCACCGAACCGGAGCAGCTGGCGGGCACCCAGGTGGCGATCCCGTTCTGGTGGTCGATCCACAACATCCTGATCCAGCAGTACCTGCGCGCGCACGGGCTGCGCCCGGTGATCCGGCGCTCCGCCGCGCGCGCGGACCGCACCGTCGAGCTGGTCGTCATGAGCCCGTCGGACATGGTCCCCGCGCTGGCCAACGGCTCGATCGCGGGCTTCACCGTCGCCGACCCGTTCAACGCCGCCGCCCAGGTGCGCGGGGTCGGCCGGATCCACCGCTACCTCGGCGACCTCTGGCGCGACCACGCCTGCTGCGCCCTCGTCGTGCACCAGGACCTGCTCGACCGCCGCCCCGAGGTGGCCCAGGCGCTCACCGACGGTGTGGTCGCCGCGCAGCGGCAGATCGACACCGACCGCCCCGCGACCGCCGAACTGCTGGCGGGCGGCTACCTTCCGCAGCCGCTGCCCGCCATCACCACCGCGCTCACCTACCCGAAACCGCCCCCCGTGCGGCACCCGGAGTGGAACCCGCAGCGCATCGGCTTCCAGGCCTACCCCTACCCCAGCTTCACCGCCGCGCTGATCCAGGCCATGCCGGAGACCGTCGTCGACGGCGACACCCGGTTCCTCACCCGGCTCGACCCCGCCCGGGTGCACGCCGAACTCGTCGACGACCGCTTCGTGCGCAGCAGCCTCGGCGGCGCCGCCCCCACCCGCATCGAGGAGATCGACCCGTCGTGACCACCACCGCCCTCCCCGATACCGGCCCCGCCGCGCGCACCCGCCGCAGCCCGCTCCCCCGCATCGCCGCCATCGCCGCCGCGCTCGCGCTCTGGTGGCTGGTCACCAGCGTGCTGGCGGGCTCCGACTCGCTGCTGCGCGAGTTCGCCCCGCAGCACGTTCCCGGTGCGCTGCACGCGCTGTACGAGCGCGGGGTGCTGCTCGCCGATATCGGGGTCAGCCTGTGGCGGCTGCTGCTCGGGCTGCTCATCGCGGTGACCGTCGGCGTTCCGCTCGGGCTGCTGCTCGGGTTGCACGCCGCCACCGAGCACGCCGTCGCGCCGGTCGTGCAGTTCCTGCGCATGATCTCGCCGCTCTCCTGGGCGCCGATCGCCGTCGCGGTCTTCGGCATCGGCAACCAGCCGGTGATCTTCCTCGTCGCCGCCGCCGCGGTCTGGCCGATCGTCCTGAACACCAGCGCGGGTGTCCGCGCCATCGACCCCGGGCTGCTCCTCGTCGCCCGCTCCTTCGGCGCCACCCGCCGCGAACGGCTCTTCTCGGTCGTCCTCCCCGCCATTCGCGGGCACGTGCAGGCGGGTTTGCGGATCGCGCTCGGCATCGCGTGGGTCGTGCTCGTACCCGCCGAAATGCTCGGCGTGCGTTCCGGATTGGGCTACCAGATCCTGAACGCCCGGGACCAGCTCGCCTACGACCAGGTCATGGCGGTGATCGTCGTCATCGGCGCACTGGGCTTCGTCCTCGACTCCGCCGCGCGGGCGGTGCTCGACCGGCGGTGACGCGTTCAGACCGCGGCGAGCCGGTCGACCAGTAGCTCGACCCGCCGCGCGGAGGCGTCCGCGGGCAGCCTGCCCGCGCGGGTGAGCGTGGCGAGTCCGTGCAGCGCCGACCAGAAGACCTCGGTGAACAGGCCGGGTTCGACATCGGTCCCGGCGAGTTCGGCGAGGTTTTCCAGCAGGGCCGTGAAGGCGTCCTTCAAGGGCTCCGGTGTGTCGTCGGCGGCGAAGATCAGGCCGCCGTCGAGTTGGAACATGGCGTCGTAGACCGATGGGTTGTGCGCGGCGAAGTCGAGGTAGGCATCGGCGAGGGCGGTGACCCGGGCGCGCGGCTCGGCCACCGGCCCGGCCGCGGCCCGCAGCTGCGCCGCCAGCTCGGCGGCGCCCTGGAGCGCGACGGCGCCGATGATCTCGCGCTTGCCCCGGAAATGGCTGTAGAGAACCGGCTGGCTGTACTCGATCCGCTCGGCGAGCCGCCGCGTGGTGACCGCGTCCCAGCCGTCCCGCTCGGCTAGTTCGCGGGCGGTCGCCACGATGAGGCGTTCGCGCTCCGCCCGCTCGCGCCGCTTCCGTTCCTGTACCGACATGGGTCAATTCTAGCATCGCTAGACAACCAGCCGCTGATAGTTCTAGTGTTGATTCAGAAGCTAGCAGCACTAGATAGAGAAGGTCACCATGATCGATGCACTCGGAATCGGCACCGTCGTACTCATCGGCCTCATGGTGGGGGTCGAGCTCTCCGTCGCCTTCGTCGTGAATCGCATCCTCGATGCGCTCCCCGACGAAGCCACCCTGCTCGGCCGGGCCCACGGGGGCCGGATGCTCGGCGCCCTCATGCCGTTCTGGTACCTCGGATCGGTCGCCCTCAGCGCGATCTGGGCCGTCGCCGCCTGGGGCGAACCCGGCACCGGCCTCGTCGTCACCGCCGCCGCGCTGCTCGTCGCGAGCGTCGTCATGTCACTCGCGCTGCTCGTTCCGATCAACAACAGGGCCAAGACGTGGACCGCCGAGAACCGCCCGGCGGATTGGGAAGAGCAGTCCGGCCGCTGGGACCGCTACCACTACGTCCGCGTCGCGGTCATCGTCGCCGCCTTCACCCTGGTGACCGCCGCGCTCGCCGCGGGCTGACCCGGGCGGTCACGGGTGGGCGAAGCCGATCTCGACCAGATAATTCCACCAGGGATCCGCTGCCCACCACTCCGACTCGGCGGGGCCCCAGAGTTCCCGGTAGCGCGGGCCGAGCGCGGCGGTGTCGACGAACTCGAAGAGGCTGTCGCACTCCAGGCGGACCCCGCTCTCCTGCCCGTACTTGAAGTACAGCGAGTCGTAGACCGTGACCGCGCCGGTGCCGGAATCGAGCAGGATATAGACGCCGTCCCCCGCCGCACCGAGAACGAGCCTCGTCCCCTCGTGGATCGGCCGCCCTTCGACATCGACCGCCTGCATCCGGAACGTGCTCCCCTGCCTGCGCAGCGCCACCATCCCGAAGCGTGGACCGTCGCTGAGCCGGTACAGTGCCCGCAACTCCCGCTCGGCCGGCGCCTCCCCCTCGGGCAGCACGCCGTCCGGTAACGACAGGCAGCCCGCGTTGTAGAGGTCCTCCTCGTCCTCCGACCCCTCCTCCCAGCGCCGCTCCAGCTCCCCCTCGGCCCCCAGCTCACGCAGCCGAGCCAGTTTGCGCACTACTTCTTCGCGGTGATCGACCACGAGCCCGTCCTCGATTCGAACCATCGCGCCGGTCGCGATGCCGCGTCGGACCGTACCGCCGGGCAATGACACGTCCCGTTCGACAGGCAACGGCCCCTGGACGATTAGAGCGACTACGACGGCGCCCCCATCGAGGGCGACCACCGGCATGCCACCGTGCGCAACGCCCGCTCTCGACTCTGCCGCCCGGGCGGTGCTCGACCGGCGGTGAGGGCTCGCTGAACGCCAACACGTCGCCACGCATCACAGCAGTCCATCGGCGCCGAAATCGACACCGCGCGCGTAGAACCGCTCGGGAAAGACGGTGACCACAGCCGTCACCGCGAGGAGCTCGCTCGGCGTCCTACCACCGAAGTGCGCCAGACCTGGTACCACCACTGCCTCGATCCGGGGATCTCGCACCACCGCCGCGAGCCGTGCGACGGGGTCCGCCGTAGTCGCCCCGAAGGCTACGGTCTTCAGCAGGACGTAGCCGAGCCGTTCAGCGAGTGCCCGAATCCGAGTCTCGTCCCACTGCTGCTGGATGCCCGAAACATCACGGCGCAGGTAGCCGATCGCCCGTGGTCGCCTCATGTCTTCGCCCTTCGTTCGGAGCATCAGACTGCATGCGGCGCAACAACGCCCGCGACGACATTCCCGGCGTCGATTCGCACCGAGTGGGCGACATTTCGGCGTCATCGGCCTACGGTGGGCAGCATGGCCGGAATGCCGAATGCCGCGCTGCGCGCCGCGCGAACAGCCCGCCTGCTGAGCCAGGACGATCTGGCGCGTGCGCTGCGCGAAGCGGGGTGTGACAGTGCCACCAAGCGGCTGGTGCAGCGGTGGGAATCCGGGCAGACCTCGAGCCCGCGGCCGTCGCACGCGCGAGCGCTGGAGTTGGTGCTGGGGCTGCCGATCGAGACGCTCGGATTCGGGGCGGTCATGGCGACCCGCGGCGTGGGGCACGAGGTGCGATCACCGATCGGCGAAGTCCCCGAGCAGCAGGTAGCGCCCGGCGGGCGGCCCGCGGCGGGCACCTTCGCTGGAGTATGGCTGTCCCGCTACGAGTATTACTCCGACGGCCGCGACGCCACCTTCACCGCCGCGCACCACGTCGTGCTGCTCCAGCACGGCGGCCGGTTGACCGTGCGCAGCCTGCCGAACTCCGCGGCGTCGTCTCTGGAGATGGAGCTGAGTATCGACGGTCATGTCGCCACCGGCACCTGGAGTGAGCAGACCTCGGAAGACGGCTATTATCGGGGAGCTCGCTATCACGGCGCCGTGCAACTCCTCGCGGAGCTAACGCAGACCCGCTTGGCGGGGAAGTGGATCGGGTTCGGAAAGCGATTCGAGATCAATACCGGGCCATGGGAGCTCGTGTTGCAGAATTCGTCCACAGCCAAGGCAACGGTCGATGCCTACGATCGGCCTCCGGAAGGTATCTAGATCAGACGAGGTTCCGGCGAAATTCGAGACCCTGATCCGCGCCACGGGCAGTGGGGGGCGGGTTCCACGCCGCACCACTCATCCCCGATCGACGACCGCGGGGGCATCTCCACCAGTGACAGCGGCGATAGCGGCAGCTCCGGCTGTAGCGGTGGCTCCAGTTGCTCGAGCGGATCGAGCTGTTCGAGCGGCTCCAGCTGTGGCGGCGGAGGCGGCGAGTAGGCCGCATCCCCTTGTCTGCACCTGCAACTAGGGTGCACGGCGTGCGCGAACTCGACGACCTCCCCTTCGCAGCCCACCTCCGCCCCCTGGACGACCCCCTGGACGACGAGGGCGACTACGACGGCGCTCTGATCGAGGGCGAGCACCAGCACGCCACCGTGCGCAACGCCCGCTTCACCGAGTGCGCGCTACGCGCGGCGAGGCTCACCGGCACCGACTTCACCGCGACGAGGTTCGCCGACTCCTGGTTCCGCAACGCCGACCTCACCGCCACCACCATGACCGAATCGTCCTGGCAGGACGTCGAGCTGCTCGAGTCGACCCTGGCGGGCGCGGAGCTGATCGGCGCCCGCCTCCGCCGGGTCACCTTCGAGGGCTGCAAGCTCGACGGCGCCAACTTCTGCGGCGCCCAACTCCGCGAGGTCACCTTCCGCGACTGCGTCCTGCGCGACGTCGACCTGGCGGGCGCCAAGCTCACCGCCGTCGCCTTCCCCGGCAGCCGGGTGCAGCTCGCGCTCCGCGACACCACGATGGACAAGGTGGACCTGCGCGAGGCCGTTGGCATCACGGTCACCGAGGGCGTGCCGTCCCTGCGCGGCGCCATGATCTCCCGAACCCAGCTGTTCGAGCTCGCCCCCCTGCTCGCCGCTTCGGTCGGACTGCTGGTCAGGGACTGAATCCGGACAACCGGGACGTGAGCAGGCACACGCCCGCTATTTAGTTGCTTGTGTCAAGCAACCGTCGTATAGTTGCTTACTGCAAGCAATTAAATCGGGCATTCCGGGAGTGGTGGAGATGGCGGTGTCGAGCGCGACGGCCCAGAGCCTGATCGACGAGCTCTACCTCATGGGCCGGGCGATCAAGGTCTCGATGGCCCGCAACGAGGACGAGCGGCTGCTCGCGGGCGGCCTCGGGGTGCTGGTCACCCTGGAGGAGCACGGCCCGTGTCGCCAGGGCGACCTGGCGGCCTCGATGTGCCTCAGCCCGTCGGCGCTCAGCCGCCACGTCGCCGACCTGGTCGCGGAGAACCTGCTGACCAGGCACCCCGACCCCACCGACGGCAGGGCAACGGTCCTGCACGTCACCGACTCCGGCCGCGCGCTGCTGCGCCGGATCCGGGTGCAGCGCGCCGAGGTCATGGCCGCGCTTCTCGCGGACTGGGGTGACGACGAGGCCGAACGGGCCCGCGGCACCATCCGGAGCCTCCGGGAAAAGCTCACCGAACACGCTCTCCGCACCGGCGCGGGCGAGCACCAGCCGGTTCGATAGAAAGTCAGGTATTCGATGTCAACCACAGCCGAGGCGGTGAAGGACCGAGAGCCCGCCGCCATGACGCACCGCGAGATCCTGGAAGCGATGACCGGTCTGCTGGCCGCGCTGTTCACGGCGCTGCTGAGCACCACGATCGTCGCCACCGCGCTGCCGACCATCATCGGCGACCTGAAGGGCTCGCAGACGGCCTACGCCTGGGTCATCACCACGGCGCTGCTCGCCAACGCGGCGACCACCCCGCTCTGGGGCAAGCTCGCCGACCTGTTCAACAAGAAGCTGCTCGTGCAGTCCGCCATCGTGATCTTCGTGGCGGGCTCGGTGCTCGCCGGGTTCGCGCACGACGTGCCGCTGCTGCTGGTCGCCCGGGTGATCCAGGGCGTCGGCATGGGCGGGCTGACGGCGCTGGTGGTCGCGATCATCGGCTCGATCGTCGCGCCTCGCGAGCGCGGCCGGTACTCCGGGTACATGGGCGCGGTCATGGCGGTCTCCATGTCCGGCGGCCCGATCCTGGGCGGCGTGATCGTGGACAGCCCGCTGGGCTGGCGCTGGTGCTTCTTCGTCTGCGTGCCGCTGGCCGTGATCGCCCTGTTCCTGGTGCAGCGCACGCTGCGGCTGCCGACCGAGCGCAAGACCGGCGTCTCCATCGACTGGCTGGGCGCCGCGCTGCTCACCGCGGGCGTCTCGGTGCTGCTGATCTGGGTCTCCTTCGCGGGCAAGGCCGGGTACTACGCGTGGTTCTCCCGCGAGTCGGCGCTCTACGTCGGCGCCGGGGTGCTGCTGCTGGCCGCCACCGTGTGGGTGGAGCGGCGGGCGAAGTCGCCGATCGTGCCGCTGCCCATCGTGCTGGAGAAGACCACCGGGCTGGCGATCATCGCCTCGATCGCGGTCGGTGTCGGGATGTTCGGCGCGACCACCTTCCTCGGCCAGTACTTCCAGACCGCACGGGGCTACTCCCCCACCGCGGCGGGCGTGCTGACCATCCCGCTGGTGGCGGGCATGCTGATCGCCTCGGTCACCTCGGGGCAGCTGATCACCCGGTTCGGCAAGTGGAAGCGCTTCGTCGTCGCGGGCGGCGTGCTGCTGGTGATCGGCTTCGGGCTGCTCTCCACCATCGACCACGCCACCGACCTGTGGCTGGTCGGGGTCTACATCACCGTGGTCGGGCTCGGTGTCGGCATGATGATGCAGAACCTGGTGCTGGCCGTGCAGAACACGGTGAGCGTGCAGAACATCGGCGCCGCCTCCAGCAACGTCGCGTTCTTCCGCACCTTCGG
Source organism: Nocardia sp. NPDC057353 (assembly GCF_042667085.1). Classification (NCBI taxonomy): domain Bacteria; kingdom Bacillati; phylum Actinomycetota; class Actinomycetes; order Mycobacteriales; family Nocardiaceae; genus Nocardia; species Nocardia sp. NPDC057353. The sequence goes on along the minus strand of NZ_JBHVAK010000009.1, from coordinate 118,535 downwards.
CGGCGCGATCGGCGTCTCGGTGCTCGGCTCGATCCTGGCCACCCGGGTGGGCGAGCTCTCCGCGGAGGGCTTCGCGAAGCTCGGTATCCCGGCGGGCAGCTCCGGCGGCGGCAGCCTCGACCTGACGTCGCTGCCCGCCCCGGTCCTGGAGATCGTGCGCGCCGCCTACGGCGACGCCACCGGGCGCATCTTCCTGGTCGCCGCCGCGGCCTGCGTCATCGCGCTGATCGCCACCGCGCTGCTGCCGAACAAGCCGCTGCGCACCACGATCGACATCGACCCCGCGCTCGACCCCATGCACGCGGGGACGACGCCGCGGACCGCGGACACCGTCACGGAATCCAGGGAGCGCGTGCTCCAGCACTGACTCCCCGAAACGAAACGGGCCCCGGATCTCTCCGGGGCCCGTTTCGTCATTTCTTCGACCGGCGCGGCAGCTCGGCCGCGGTGAGCCCGACCAGCATGGCCGCCTCGCCGATATTGCCCAGCGGCGGCACCGCCACCGCCGCCCCGGAGGCCGCCACCAGCAGCACCGTGCCGACCAGCGGCGCCCACCTGGACTCCCGGCGCAGCAGCCAGATGCTCGCGGCCAGCAGCACGACGGTGACGACCAGCGGGACGATCGGCGGCGCGGGGTCGGCGGAGGCGTAGCGCAGGGTGTCGGCGTACTCCTTGGGAATCAGGTCGATGTGCGGTAGCTCGAAGATGCCCCAGGCGACCAGCACGGCGGTCAGCGCGACCGAGGACCAGCGCAGCCGCTGCCCCGCGCCGACCCGGTCGGCCGCCCACAGCACGAGCAGCGGGGTGAGCAGGGCGTGGCCCACGAAGCGGCCGACGCTGAGCGTCTCGAGCAGCTCGCCCTCGCCGATCACCACCCCGAGCCCGATGATCGCGGAGTCGTAGGCGACGCCGAGCCCGACCACCCCGAGCAGCCAGATGCGGGCGAGCCGGGTGGTGCGGGTCCAGAGCAGGACCACGCAGGCGAGTTGGACGGCAGCGGTGAGGAGCAAGAGCGCGGAGATCACGCCACACCATAGCGAAACGGACAATCTCCCCCGTTGCGGGTGATCTGCTGGCACGCTGTCACCTGCCAGGCTCACCCGCAACGAGAACCGGAGGTGCCCATGTGGCGGAGTACTGTCGCTGCATTTGCTGGAGCTGTGCTGACTTGCGCGATGGCGCCATTCGCCACCGCACAACCGCCGGGTTACCAGGAGTACGTCTCGCTCGGTGACTCCTGGTCGGCGGGCGCCACCCTGAACCCGGCGCTGCTGAACAGCGAGTTCGTGCCGCTCGGCTGCCTGCAGCGCACGCAGAACTTCGCCAGGCAGGTCGCCGAGGCGCTGGCCATCCCGACCTTCACCGACGCGGCCTGCGCGGGCGCCACCACCGAGGACATGACCGCCGACCAGCCGCTCGGCAAGGACCAGTACCCGTCCTTCAACACCCCGCAGTTCGACCGGCTCACCCCGAACACTGACCTGGTGACCATCCTGATCGGCGGCAACAATGTCGGGCTGGCGGCCACGGTGCGCACCTGCATCACCCCGAACCCGGCGCTCTCACCCTGCGTGGACCGCTTCGTGGTGAACGGCGTCGACCAGATGACGCAGCGGATCGAGGCCGCCGAGCCGGTGATCGCCGCGACCATCGAAGGCATCAAGGCGCGGTCGCCGCAGGCCCGGATCGTCATGCTGAACTACCTGGACGGCGTCGCCGTCGGCGACCCCTGCTACCCGATCATCCCGATCTCGCCGACCGACGTGAACTGGCTCGCCCAGAAGCTCGCCCAGCTGAACACCATGCTCTCCGTCGTCGCCAGGGAGACCGGCGTGGAGTTCGCCAACACCTACGAGGGCAGCATCGGGCACGACGCCTGCCGCCCGCCCGGCGTCCGCTGGGTCGAGGGGCTGATCCCGGTCACCGCGGACCCGCCCGGCCCCGCGCTGCCCTTCCACCCCAACCAGCTCGGCGTGAACCACCAGGCGAGCACGGTGCTGGCGACCCTCAACGGCTGATTCCCACGCGGCCGGTCGGGTACCCGGGCGAGACCCGACCCGAGGAGGAGCCCGTGCCCGACCCCGCCGCCGTGCTGTTCGATGTCGACGGAACCCTCGCCGACTCCAACTACCTGCACACCCGCGCCTGGCACCGCGCCTTCCGCGTGGCGGGCGCGGTGGTGCCGAGTTGGCGCATCCACCGCGCGATCGGCATGGACGGCGGCACGCTGATCGAGACGCTCGCCCCCGACCTCGACGGCGACGGCGCCGACCGCGCCGACGAGCTGCACTCCCGCTACTACCTGGAGTCCGCCGGGGAGCTGACCCTGCTCCCCGGCGCCAGGGAGATCCTGCGCGCGCTGCACGACCGCGGCCTGCGCATCGTCCTCGCCACCTCCGCCCCGCCCGACGAGTTCGCCCGCCTGCGCGAGCTGCTGGACAGCGATTCCATCCTGCACGCCGTCACCAACGGCGAGGACGTCGAGACGGCGAAACCGGACCCGACCATCGTCCGCATCGCTCTCGACCGCGCGGGCGTCCCCGCCGAGCGGGCGGTCTTCGTCGGCGACACGGTCTGGGACGCGAAAGCCGCCACCGAGGTCGGCGTGCGCGCCGTCGGCGTGCTCAGCGGTGGCATCTCACGCGACGAGCTGACCTCCGCGGGCGCGGAGTTCGTCTGCGACGACGTCGCGGAGCTGCTGCGCGAGGTCGAGCAGAGCCCGATCGGCACGCTGCTCTGATCAGGAGACGGGGACGTCGTCGCCGATCGGCAGCCCGGCGGCCGACACGTCGGCGATTGCCTCCAGCCGCTCCCGCGGCATGCCGAGGCGGCTTCCCTGGATCAGGCCCTGCGCCACCAGAACCACCTGCGCGGCCACGATGTCGGCATCGACATCGCCGCGCACGGTGAGCCGCTCGGCGACGGCGCGCTCCATGACGGCGGTGGCGGCGGCGCCGATCTCGACCACCTCGGGGATGCGGACGCCGAGGCCCGCGATGCTGTTGAGCATGAGGCACCCGCGGCGGTCCTGGTGTTCGGCGCAGCCGGCGAGGACGGCGGAGTAGAGGGCGCGGACGGCGTCGCGGGGCGAGCCGGGCGCGGACTCCATGACCTCGCGGATGATCGCGGCCCTGCGCTCGCAGTACCGGCCGTAGGCGGCGAGGAAGAGGCCGCGCTTGCTGCCGTAGGCGGCGTAGATGCTGCCGTTGCCGATGCCGGTCGCGCGGGAGACGTCCTCGACGGAGGTGTCGTCGAAACCGCGGGACCAGAAGAGTTCGGTCGCGGCGTCCAGCAGCTCCGACTCGTCGAACCGACGCGGACGTCCCATGCCGCCACGGTAGCCGATGGGCGGATCCGCGCGTTCCGGTTGTTCTGGAGCCGCGACTCCATAATACTGCTCGGTATGTGCTCGGAGTTCGCTGTCACCGCAAGACGCCGTATCGGCATCCTGCTCTTCGACGGCGTGAAGATGCTCGACTTCGCCGGACCGGCGGAGGTCTTCGTGGAGGCGAACCAGTCGCTGGACGGTTACCAGGTGGTGCTGCTCTCGCCGGACGGCGCGGATGTCAGCACCTCCATCGGTGCCAGGATCGAGGTGGCCGGTGCCGCCGCGGAGGCGGGCCGGTTCGACACCGTAGTGATCCCGGGCAGCGAGCTGGCGCCGGCGGCCTTCGTCACGCCGCGGGTGTTGGCGGCGGCGCGGCACCTCGCGGCGCGCACCCGCAGGCTCGCCTCGATCTGCAACGGCGCCTACGTGCTCGCCGAGCTCGGCCTGCTCGACGGCAGGCGGGCGACCACGCACTGGAAGTTCACCACCGAGCTGGCCAGGCGATACCCGGCGGTCGCGGTGGACCCGGACGCCATCTTCGTGCGCGACGGCACGCTCTACAGCTCGGCCGGGGTCGCCGCCGGGGTGGATCTGGCGCTGGCGCTGGTCGAGGAGGACCACGGCGCCGACGTGGCGCGCCGGGTGGCGCAGTCGCTGGTGGTGTACATGCAGCGGGCGGGCGGGCAGTCGCAGTTCTCCGCCTCGCTGAGCGGTCCCGCGCCGCGCACCCCGCTGGTGCGCGCGGTGGTCGACCTGATCTGCGCCGACCCGGCGGCGCCGCACACGGTGCGGAGCCTCGCCGCGCACGCGCGGGTCAGCGTGCGGCACCTGACCAGGCTCTTCCGCGCCGAACTGGGGCGCTCACCCGCCGAGTACGTCGCCTTCATCCGCTTCGGGGTCGCCCGCGACCTGCTGCACACCGGCGCAGGCGTCACCGAGGCGGCGATGACGGCCGGGTACGGCAGCAGCGAGGCGCTGCGCCGCGCCTTCGTGGCCCGGCTCGGAATCTCGCCGAGCAAGTACCAGCAGCGGTTCCGCTCCACCGGTGCGCCGCTGCCCGCGGCGGTCGGCGCGTGACGCCATGTCCCGATCGGAGGCAAACCGGGCCGGTGAGGCGGGGCGCCGGCGCCGCCGCGGGCGGAGACTCGACGGTGCGCCGGCACCCGCCGGTCCGGAAAGGAAAGCCATGCCCTCCCCCACCATCGTCCTGGTCCACGGCGCCTTCGCCGACGCCGCCAGTTGGGCCCCGGTCACCCAGCGGTTGCTCGCGCGGGGGCACCGCGTCCTGGTCCCGCCGGTCTACAACCGCAGCCTCGCCGCCGACGCCGCCTCGATCCGCGCCGTGGTCGAGGGCATCGACGGCCCGGTGCTGCTGGCCGGGCACTCCTACGGCGGCGCGGTGATCACCGTGGCCGGGGTGGCCGAGAACGTGGCGGGGCTGGTCTACGTCTCCGGCTACGCGCTGGACGAGGGCGAGAGCCTGGGGCAGCTGCAGGGCGGGTTCCCCGACTCCGACCTGGCGTCGGCGCTGGTCTACACCCCGTACCCGGTGCCGGGCGGCGAGCCGGGCACCGACGTCTCGGTCGACATCGACAGGTTCCCGGAGGTCTTCGCCGCCGGGCTGGACCCGGCCGAGGCCGCGGTGCTCGCCGTCTCGCAGCGCCCGCTCACCGCCTTCGCCTTCGGCGAACCGGCCGGCGTGGCGGCCTGGAAGACGAAGCCCGGATGGGGCATCGTCTCCACCGCCGACCGCACCATCAACCCCGAGGTCGAGCGCTTCGGCTACCGACGCGCCGGGCTGCTCGCGGTCGTCGAGATCGACGCGCCCCACCTGGTGATGCGCACCCACCCCGACGAGGTGGTCGCGGTGCTCACCGAGGCACTGTCCGCACTGTCCTGAAACGTTCCAACAAGAAAGGCAATCGCCATGGCAGGAAATCCGCACGGCCTCTCGCTCGAGCCGGCCGCCCAGGCCTTCGTCGACGCGACCTCGGAGCCGCCCTTCCTCTTCCAGCTGGATCCGGAGGAGGGCCGCAAGACCGTCGACGGCGTCCAGGACTCGGAGATCTGGAAGCCGGAGATCGACGAGGAGTGGGTCACCGTCGAGGGCGGCCCGACCGGGTCGGTGCAGGCCAGGATCGTGAAGCCGAAGGGCGCCGCGGGCGCGCTGCCGGTGATCGTCTACACGCACGGCGCGGGCTGGGTCTTCGGCGACGCGCACACCCACGACCGGCTGGTGCGCGACCTCGCGGTCGGCGCGAACGCCGCGGTGGTCTTCCCGGAGTACGACCGCTCCCCCGACGTCAGGTACCCGGTCGCCAACGAGCAGTCCTACCGGGTCGCGCAGTGGGTCGTCAGCGACGGCGCGGCGCACGGGCTCGATCCGGCCCGCATCGCCGTCGCCGGTGACTCGGTCGGCGGCAATATGGCTATCGCGCTCACCCTGCTCGCCAAGGAGCGCGGCGACCTGAGCTTCGTGCAGCAGGTGCTCTTCTACCCGGTCACCGACGCGGCCTTCGACACCGAGTCGTACCACCGCTTCGCCGAGGGCTACTTCCTGGCCCGCGAGGGCATGAAGTGGTTCTGGGACCAGTACACCACCAGCGCGGAGGACCGCGCGCAGATCACCGCATCGCCGCTGCGCGCGAGCACCGAGCAGCTCGCCGGGCTGCCGCCCGCGCTGGTCATCACCGCCGAGGCCGACGTGCTGCGGGACGAGGGCGAGGCGTACGCGGCCAAGCTGCGCGCCGCGGGCGTCCCGGTGACGGCGGTGCGCTACGGCGGCATCGTGCACGACTTCGTCATGCTGAACACGCTGCACGACACCGAGGCCGCCAAGGCCGCGGTCGCCCAGGCCGTCGCGACCCTGCGCTCCGCGCTGCACCCCGCATGAGCGCCCCGACGGTCGTGCTCGTGCACGGCGCCTTCGCCGACTCGTCCAGCTGGAACGGCGTGATCGCCCGGCTGCGGGCCGACGGCCACCCGGTCGTGGCGGCCGCGAACCCGCTGCGCGGGCTGGCCTCCGACGCTGCCTACGTCGCCTCGGTGCTGCGCACCGTGGACGGCCCGGTCGTGCTCGCCGGCCACTCCTACGGCGGCAGCGTGATCACCGTGGCGGCGGCCGGGCAGCCGAACGTGGCCGCGCTGGTCTACATCGCGGCGTTCATCCCGGACTCCGGTGAGAGCGCGCTGGAGCTCACCGACAAGTTCCCCGGCTCGACTCTCGGCCCGACCACGGCACCGGCGGACTACCCGGACGGCACCGAACTGCGGATCCGGCAGGACGAGTTCCCCGGGCAGTTCGCCGCCGACGTGGACAGCGCCGAGGCCGCGCTCATGGCCGTCACCCAGCGCCCGGTGGCGCTGGCCGCGCTGCAGGAGGGCGCGGAGGCGACCGCGTGGCGGGACCTGCCCTCGTTCGCCCTGCTCACCACCGCGGACAAGAACATCCCGGTGGCGGCGCAGCGCTTCATGGCCGAGCGCGCGGGCGCGACATCGGTCGAGGTCGAGGCCTCGCACGCGGTCTCGGTGTCCCGGCCGGACGCGGTCGCGGAGCTGATCGGGAAGGCGGTGGCGGCCGTCCGCTGACGCCGCCGGTGGCGGCGCAGGGTAAGAAGAAGCGAGCGGTCCCCGCGCCGCCACCACCCACCGTCGAACGAGGAGAGCTGGTTCATGACCAACCCCACCGCGCGCGCACAGATCGGGGTCACCGGCCTCGCGGTCATGGGCAGCAATATCGCCCGGAACTTCGCGCGGCACGGCTACACCGTCGCGCTGCACAACCGCAGCATCGCCAAGACCGACGCCCTGCTCGCCGAGCACTCCGGCGACGGCGACTTCGTGCGCACCGAGACCATCGCCGAGCTGATCGACGCCCTGGAGAAGCCGCGCCGGGTCCTCATCATGGTCAAGGCCGGCGATGCCACCGACGCCGTGATCGAGGAGCTCGCCGCGGCGATGGAGCCCGGCGACATCATCATCGACGGCGGCAACGCCCTCTACACCGACACCATCCGGCGCGAGGCGTCGCTGCGCGAGCGCGGCCTGAACTTCGTCGGCGCAGGTATCTCCGGCGGCGAGGAGGGCGCGCTGAACGGCCCCTCGATCATGCCCGGCGGCCCGGCCGAGTCCTACGAATCCCTCGGCCCGCTGCTGGAATCCATCGCCGCCCAGGTCGACGGCACCCCGTGCTGCACCCACATCGGCCCGGACGGGTCGGGGCACTTCGTGAAGATGGTGCACAACGGCATCGAATACGCCGACATGCAGCTCATCGGCGAGGCCTACCACCTGTTCCGCGACGCGCTCGGCTACGACGCCAAGCAGATCGCGGATGTGTTCACCCAGTGGAACACCGGCGACCTGGAGAGCTACCTCGTCGAGATCACCGCCGAGGTCCTGAACCAGGTCGACGCCAAGACCGGCAAAGCGCTCGTCGATGTCATCGTGGACGCCGCCGAGCAGAAGGGCACCGGCCGCTGGACCGTGAAAGCCGCCCTCGACCTGGGTATCCCGGTCACCGGGATCGCCGAGGCGGTCTTCGCCCGCGCCATCTCCGGCTCCCGCGCGCAGCGCAAGGCCGCCCAGGGGCTCGCCTCGGGCACGCTCGCCGACAAGCCCACCGACGCCGAGACCTTCACCGAGGACATCCGGCGCGCGCTGTACGCCTCCAAGGTGATCGCCTACGCCCAGGGCTTCGACCAGATCGCCGCAGGCAGCGCCGAATACGGCTGGAACCTCACCCCCGGCGACCTGGCCCGGATCTGGCGCGGCGGCTGCATCATCCGCGCCCGCTTCCTGAACCGGATCACCGAGGCCTACGACGAGAACCCCGAACTGCCCTCGCTGATCCTGGCCCCCTACTTCCGGGACGCCATCGAGACCGGCATCGACTCCTGGCGCCGCGTCGTCGCCACCGCGATCCAACTCGGAATCCCGGTGCCCGCCTTCGGCTCCTCCCTCGCCTACTACGACGCGCTGCGCGCCGAACGCCTGCCCGCCGCGCTCACCCAGGGCCAGCGCGACTTCTTCGGCGCGCACACCTACGAGCGCACCGACGCCGAGGGCAAGTTCCACACCCTGTGGAGCGGGGACCGGAGCGAAGTCTCCGCTTGACCTCAACAATGGTTGAGGAGTCACGGTGGAGCCATGAACTCCACCGTGACCGAACCATTGCAGATCGCCGTCGTCGTCGGCAGCACCAGGCCGGGCAGGCTCGGCCCGGCCGTGGCCGAGTGGTTCCTGGAGCGCGCCCGCGCACGCCATGAGCTGTCCCCCGCGGTCGTCGACGTCGGCGACACCGAGTTACCGCACGCCTTCGGCGCCCCCGCGCCCGCGCTGGCTCCGGCCGCGGCCGCGCTGGCCGCCGCCGACGCTTTCGTCGTCGTCACCCCGGAGTACAACCACAGCTACCCCGGCGCCCTGAAGAACCTCATCGACCTGCACTCGGCCGAGTGGCGCGCCAAGCCGGTCGCCTTCGTCAGCTACGGCGGCATCTCCGGCGGGCTGCGCGCGGTCGAGCACCTGCGCGGCGTCTTCGCCGAGCTGCACGCCGTCACCGTGCGGGACACGGTGAGCTTCCACAATCCGTGGGGCCGGGCCGACGGCGGCAGCCTCGCCGCCGACCCGGAGTCCGACGCCGCCGCGGGCACCCTGCTCGACCAGCTCACCTGGTGGGGCGAGGCGCTGCGCACCGCCCGCGCCCACCGCCCCTACGGCAGCTGAGGGCGCTCCCGTGACCGATACCCTCACGAAATCTGTTGCCGTCGACCGTAACCCGATGACCGTCGCGCTGGTCCTCGTGGTCGGCTCGATCATGGCGACGCTGGACCAGACCATCGTCAATGTCGCCATCCACCGGCTCTCCGTCGACTTCGACGCTCCCCTCGCCACCATCCAGTGGGTCGCCACCGGCTACGCGCTGGCGCTCGGCGCGGTGGTGCCCGCCTCGGCCTGGGCCATCGGGCGGTTCGGGGCCAAGCGGCTCTACCTGGTCGCGGTCCTGGTCTTCGCGCTCGGCTCGCTGCTGGCCGGGCTGGCCTGGGACATCGGCTCGCTCATCGCCTTCCGGGTGCTGCAGGGCGCGGGCGGCGGGCTGCTCATGCCGGTCGGCATGACGATCCTGCTGCGCGCCGCCGCGGCCACCCCGGAGCGGCTGGGTCGGTTGATGAGCACGCTGGGGCTGGCCATCCTGGTCGGGCCGCTCGCCGGGCCGGTGCTCGGCGGGTACCTGATCGACGAGGTCTCATGGCGCTGGATGTTCTTCGTGAACGTTCCGGTGGCCGCGCTGGTGGTGCTGCTCGCGATCCGGGTCTTCCCCGCCGACGTCGCCGAACCGCGCAAGCGGCTCGACCTGATCGGGCTCGCGCTCATGTCGCCGGGGTTGGCGCTGCTCATCTACGGCGTCACCGCCGCGGGCGAGCGCGGCGGCTTCGGCTCGGCCGCGGTGCTGGCGCCGCTGCTCGTCGGGGCGGCGCTGGTGGCGGCGTTCGGGTACCGCGGGTTCACCGCCGAGGATCCGCTGCTCGACCTGCGGGTGCTGCGCAACCGATCGGTGGCTGCGGCCGCGGCGGTGCTGGGGTTGTTCGCGGCCGGGTACTTCGGCTCGATGCTGTTGCTGCCGCTGTATTTCCAGGTGGTGCGCGGGGAGTCGGCGATGGTGGCGGGGGCGCTCGGCATTCCGTTCGCGCTGGCCTCCGGCGGGGCCATGCAGGTGGCGGGGCGGCTCATCGACCGGGTGCCGCCGGGGCGCTACCTGCCGGTATCCATCGGGGTCGGGCTGCTCGGCTTCCTGCTCTTCCGGGCACAGCTCGACGCGGATGCCTCCTACTGGGGGCTCTGCGCGGCCATGCTGCTCATGGGCGCGGGCGGCGGCGGGACGCTCATGCCCGCCATCACCACCGCCACCCGCGGCCTCGCGCCGGAGCAGCAGGCGGGCGGCACCACCACGGTGAACATGGTCAACACCGCCGCGCTCGCCATCGGCACGGCCGTCACCTCCGTTGTGCTCGCCGCGTTGCTCCCGGTCGAGGGCGGGTTGCAGGCGCTGCACCGCATGGGGCCGGACGAGCACGCCGAGCTGGCACCCGCGCTGGCGCAGGCTTTCCAGGACGCCTACCTGGTGGCTCCGGTCCTCATGGCGCTGGCCGTGATCCCCGCTCTGCTCCTGCCGCGGCGTCCCGTGGCACCGGGGTCGGCATGATGGACTCGGTGCGCCCGCACGCCTACAGCGCCGCGTCCGCGGCATTGGCATCGCACGGCAATCGTGCGCTGCGCGACCTCGTGGACGCAGCCACGCCGGTCGGCACCGGGATCGGTGGGAGATCGGCGCTGCTCGAGGTCGCGGGAATCCCGGTCTTCGTCAAGCGGGTGCCGCTCACCGATGTGGAGGCGCAGGTCCGGTCCACGGCGAACCTGTTCGACCTGCCGACGTTCTGCCACTACGGCGCGGGGCTGATCGGGTCACCGGGCTTCGGGGCCTGGCGCGAACTCGCCGTGCACACCATGGCGACGGACTGGGTACTAGCCGGGGAGTACGCGGGTTTCCCGCTGCTGTACCACTGGCGGGTCCTGCCGGACACGACGCCGCTGCCCGAGGAACTCGCCGACATCGACCGGGCCGTCGCCTACTGGGACGACCGTCCGCAGGTGCGCCGCCGGATCGAGGCTCTGCGCGACTCCGCGGCGAGCCTGACGCTGTTCCTGGAGTACATCCCGCAGAACCTGCACGAATGGCTCGGCGCTCGGATAGCCACCGACGGCCGCGCCTGCGTGATGGCGGAGCGGGAACTGGCCGCGGGCGCCGCGTTCCTGAACAGCCGCGGGCTGCTGCACTTCGACGCGCACTTCGAGAACATCCTGACCGACGGTCACCGCCTCTACTTCGCCGACTACGGCCTCGCGCTCAGCGCCGGGTTCGACCTATCACCGGCGGAGACAGCGTTCTTCGAGCGCAACCGGAGCTACGACCGCGCCTACATCGCGAGCTACCTGGCGAACTGGCTGGTCACCGCGGTGTACCAGCCGCAGCGGGAGGACCATGCCGCCCTGGTCCGCGCCTTCGCCGCGGGGAAGAGCCCGGAGGGCATTCCCGAGGAGACCGCGGCGGTCCTGCTCCGGAACGCTCCCGTCGCCGCGACGCTGTCACAGTTCTTCCGCGCCTTCCGGCAGGACAGCCGGGAGACCCCGTACCCGGACGGGGAGATTCGGCGCCTGCTGCCCGATCGACCATTCCGGGGAATGTGAGAGGGTGTCCGTTCACTCGTGAAATCGGTGCTCTCGGAGGAGAACTGTGGTGGAAGCGGCATTCGACGTGGCCGGGCTGGTGGGGTATCGCTACCGCGCGGACGACTTCTACGAGGTCGGGCGGGAGAAGATCCGCGAGTACGCGCGGGCGGTGCAGGACTACCACCCGGCGCACTGGAGCGAGGACGCCGCGGCCGAGCTCGGCTACCGGGGGCTGGTCGCGCCGACCACGTTCATCTCCACCGTCGCCATGCTCGCCAACCGCAGGCTGCTGGAGACGGTGCTGGCCGGGTACGACGTGATCGTGCAGACCGACCAGGTCTTCGAGATGTACAAGCCGGTGTGCACCGGCGACCGGCTGGTCAGCGACGTCGAGTTCGCCTCGGTGCGCCGGATCGGCGGCAAGGACCTGCTGACCATCACCAATACGTTCAGCGACCAGGCGGACGAGGTCGCGCAGGTCATGCATACCACCGTCGTCGGCCTCACCAGTGAGGACGTCGCGGGCGACATCAGCGCGACGATCGAGCGGGTCATCATGACCGGACTCGGCACGACCGGCACCGTGCCCGACGAGCAGCCGACGACCGAACCCGCGGTCGAGCGGCGCCGCTCGCCGGAGTCGCGCACCCGCGTGCCGCGCACCGCGGTCCGCCTGGCGGAGATCGCCGCCGGGGACGAGCTCCCCGCCCGCACCGTGCACCTGACCCGCGGCGACCTGGTGAACTACGCCGGGGTCTCCGGCGACGCGAACCCCATCCACTGGCACGACGGTATCGCCGCGCTGGCCGGGCTGCCGGACGTGATCGCGCACGGCATGCTCACCATGGGGCTCGGCGCGGGCTTCGTCACCGGCTGGCTCGGCGACCCCGGCGCGGTGCTCCGCTACGGGGTCCGGCTGTCGAACTACACGGTCATCGAGGCGCTCGAAGCCGGGACGGTGGAGTTCACCGGGCGGGTGAAGTCGGTCGACACCGAGGCCGGGACGGCGGTCGTCGTCATCGTCGCCAAGTCGGCGGGCCGCAAGATCTTCGGCCTCGCCACCGCCGAGGTCCGCCTCGCCTGACCACCTCTCCCCTATGTGCCATTGACAAATGGCACATAGGGGGCTGATGCTGTTGACCATGACAACCCCACGGTCAACGGTGACCTCGCGGGCCCGGCCGGTCCCCACCGCGGCATCGCTGCGCAGCAGGCTCGCGGCCGAGCTCTCCGCCCGCAGCCTGCGGCACCTGAACGGCGCGCTGCCGCTCAATGCCGCCGGGATCTTCGCGGGCAGGCAGATCATCGCCGGGGTGATGGCGGCGTTCGGGCCGGTCCTGCCGGGCACCGGGGTGCGGCGGGTGCGCGAGCCTGGCGTGCGCGGGGAGTGGGTGCGCGCCGCGGGCGTCGCCGACGGCCCGCGGGCCGTCTACTACATCCACGGCAGCGGCTACGTCATCTGCTCGGCGCGCACGCACCGCGGCCTGGCCTCGCGGATCTCCGCCGCGACCGGGCTCCCGGTCTTCGTGGTCGACTACCGGCTCGCGCCGGAGCACCGCTTCCCCGCCGCCGCCGACGACATCGCCGCCGGGTACACCTACCTGCTCGAATCCGGCTACCGGCCGGGCGATCTCGTGCTCGGCGGCGACTCGGCGGGCGGGCACCTCGCGCTCGACCTGGTGCTGCAGCTCGCCGAGCAGGGCGCGCCGCAGCCCGCGGGCGTCTTCTGCTACTCGCCGCTCATGGACCTGACCTTCGCGCTCGCCGAGGAGCGCGACCGCGCCCGACCCGACCCGATGGCCCCGGTCGCCACCGGGCGCCCCATGGTGGCGCTGTACACCGCGGGGCAGCAGGTCGATTCGCCGCGGCTGCGGCTCACGGCCAGGCAGGGGGCGGTGCTGCCGCCGGTCTTCGTGCAGGCGGCCGCCGAGGAGATGCTCGCGGGCGACGCCGAGTACCTGCACACCATGCTCACCGCCGCCGGGCAGCGCTGCGAACTGCAGCTGTGGCCCGGCCGCATCCACGTCTTCCAGGCGCTGCCGCTGCTGGTCCCCGAGGCCGGTGCCGCGCTGCACCACACCGCGACCTTCGTCGCCGCCGCCCTGGCCGAGGCCGACACCCCGGTCGCCAGGCCCGCCTGACCCCGCACCGACAGGAGAACCGTCGTGGACTTCGACACCATGCTCGCCAAGATCAAGGCCAAGCAGTGGGCGCTGGCCGAGTTCGACTGGGACGCACCCGGCGCCGAGCTCATCGACCCCGCCCTGCACGCCAAGCTCAAGCCCTTCATGGCCGACCTCATGTGGATCGAGAACGTCGGCGCGCGCGGCTTCGCCGCCATGGCCACCAAGGCGCCCACCGACACGCTCAAGCAGATCTACCGCTACTTCCACGCCGAGGAGCAGCGGCACGCCAATGCCGAGCTGGCGCTCATGCGGCGCTGGGGCATGCTCGACGGCGACGAGATCCCGGAGCCGAACATCAACGTCAAACTGGTGATCGACTTCCTGGACAAGCACGCCGACGAGATGTCGCTCTCCTTCCTCGGCACCGTCATCCCCATGCTGGAGGTGGCGCTGGACGGTGCGCTGATCAAGTTCGTCACCGACGAGATCGAGGACCCGGTGGCGCAGCAGGTCTTCAAGAAGATCAATGCCGACGAGTCCAGACACCTGGCCACCGACTACGCCGTCATGGAGCTGCTCGGGCACTCGGGCGCGCGCAAGCTCGCCATCGAACTGGTCGGCGGCTGGGCCAAGCCGTCGTTCATCGTCGGGGTGCTCAGCTACGTGCCGCTGCTCAACAAGATGCGCGACAACATCGTCGCCATGGGCGTCGACGAGGAGAAGCTGTACGCGGCCATGCGCAAGTTCAAGCAGGTCGGCGAGCGGATGCCGCAGGCGAACCGGGTGCCCATGTACCGGATCGTGAAGATGCACGGCGACTGGGTGATCGACCGCGGCCACCCCTACCACCTCTTCGCCGACGCCATGGTCAAGATCACCGCCCGCATCCCGGAGCGGTTCCTCGCCAAGCAGCCCAGCTGGTCGCAGGAGCTCACCTACGAGCCGGTCGCGTGAGCGGCGTGACGGCGCTGCCGGGGCGCGGCGGCTCCCCGCTGGACGCGGTGGTGATCGGCGCCGGGTTCGCGGGCATCGGCGCCGCGATCCGGCTGCGGCAGAAGGGCACCACGAACATCGCGGTGCTGGAGCGGGACACCAGGCTCGGCGGCACCTGGCGGGACAACACCTACCCCGGCGCCGCCTGCGACATCCCGTCCCGGCTCTACTCCTACAGCTTCGCGCCGAACCCGGACTGGTCGCAGACCTACTCCGGCAGCGCCGAGATCCTGCGCTACATCGAGCACATGGCCGACGAGTTCGGGGTGCGGCCGCTCATCCGCTTCGGCCACACCGTCACCGGGCTCACCTGGGACGAGGTCAGCGGGCTGTGGGAGGTCTCGCTCGCCGACCGGCACGCGCTGTGGGCGCGCAGCGTGGTGCTGGCGTCGGGACCGCTCGCCGAGCCCGGCTACCCGAACATCCCCGGGCTGGACCGGTTCGAGGGCACGGTGGTGCACAGCGCGCGCTGGGATCACGAGTACGACTTCACCGGCAAGCGGGTCGCGGTGGTCGGCACCGGCGCCAGCGCCGTGCAGATCGTGCCGGAGCTGGTGCGGCGGGCGGAGTCGGTGCGGGTCTTCCAGCGCACCGCGGGCTGGGTGCTGCCCCGGCTCAACCACCGGACCCCGCCGCTGCTGCGCGAGCTCTACCGGCAGGTTCCGGCGAGCGAGCGGCTGGCCAGGGAGACCTGGTTCTGGGGGCACGAGTCGGTGGCGCTCGGCGTGGTCTGGAACTCGCCGCTGACCAGGGTGGTGGAGACGGTGGCGCGGGCGCACCTGCGCAGCCAGGTGCGCGACCCGTGGCTGCGGCGTCAGCTCACCCCCGACTTCAGGGCCGGGTGCAAGCGGCTGCTCATGAGCAGCGAGTACTACCCGGCGCTGCAGCGACCGAACTGCAAGCTGGTCACCTGGCCGATCGCCGGGATCCACGCCAACGGCATCCGCACCGCCGAGGGGATCGAGCACCGGGCCGATTGCCTGGTTCTCGCCACCGGGTTCGAGGTATCCAAGCAGGGGACGCCGATCCCGGTGCGCGGACGCGGCGGCCGCGAGCTTGCGGCCGAGTGGAGCGGCGGCGCCTACGCGTACAAGAGCATCACGGTGGCCGGCTACCCGAACCTGTTCCTCACCTTCGGGCCGAATTCCGGGCCGGGGCACAACTCCGCGCTGGTCTACATGGAGGCGCAGCTCGAGTACCTCTCGGAGGCCATCGGCGAGCTGCTCCGCCGCGACCTGCGCGGGCTGGAGGTGCGCCGCGAGGTGCAGGACCGGTACAACGCCCGGCTGCAGCGCAGGCTCGCCGCGACCACCTGGAACTCCGGCTGCCGCAGCTGGTACCTGACCGAGGACGGCTTCAACGCCACCATGTACCCCGGCTTCGGCACCCAGTACGTGCGCGAGCTGGCGACCGTGGATCTGGACGACTACGTGCTCACCCCGCGGCAACCGGTTCGCGCCGCGCCCGGGATCGCGGTGCCGTTCGGCTAAGGTCGAGGCCGGGCAGCGGGGCGACGGAAGGACGGCGGGCGATGGCGGAGTACCGCATCGACGATCTCGCCAGGGCCGCGGGCACCACCTCCAGGAACGTGCGCGCGTACCAGGAGCGCGGCCTGCTGCCGACGCCCGCCCGGCGCAGCGGGCGCGCGCTCATCTACGACGACTCGCACCTGGCCCGGCTCAAGATCATCGACGCGCTGCTGCAGCGCGGCTTCACCACCGGGCACATCGCCGACTTCATCACCAGCTGGGAGACCGGCAAGGACCTCACCGAGATCCTCGGACTCCAGCACGCCGTCACCGCCACCTGGGGCAAGGCGGGCGACCCGGTGACGGTGCCGCGCGAACTCGTGCACGCCTTCCTCGGCGGCGACGAGGACCGCCCGGTCGCCGACCACGACCTGGACCGGCTCGCCGAGCTCGGGCTGGCCCGGATCGATGACGACCTGGTCGAGTTCACCCGCCCGGAGCTGCTGGAGACCTTCGCCGCCCTGCACGGGTACGGCTTCGACCTGCACCGCCTGGTCGACGTCTTCGCCGCCATGATGCCGAAGGTCGAGGAGATCGCCCGGCTCATGATCACCACCGCCGAGGAGCAGATCGTCGCGCAGAACGGGCCCGGCTGGCTCCCCGAGTCCGCCGCCGAGATCGCCGCGACCACGGCGCTGCTCGAGCACCTGCGCGAGCTCGGGATGAGCGTCGTGCAGAGCACCTTCGCCCAGGCTTTGGAGCAGGTGCTGCGTGCCGAGCTGGGGGCTTACCTGGAGGTGGCGGCCGGGAACCGGGTCGGGCGCGTGAATATCGAGTGACAGCCGCGGGTGGTGGCGGCACACTGCACGGATGCGATCGGTGCAGGAGTTGACCGCTGCCGTTGCGGCGGGCGAGCGGGTGAAGTACCTGAAGTTCTGGGGGCACCGCCCGCGCGCCGACGGCCGGATCGGCGCGAGCTGCCTGAGCCAGTGGTGGCCCGCCGCCTTCGACCTCGACGGGCGCACCTTCCCGACCGCCGAGCACTACATGATGTGGCGCAAGGCAACGCTTTTCGGCGCCGCCGAGGTGGCCGAGCAGGTACTCGCCGCCGGACACCCCAAGCAGGCCAAGGACCTCGGCCGCACGGTGCCCGGCTTCGACGAAGCGATCTGGGACGAGCACCGGTACGCCGTCGTGGTCGCGGGCAGCACCGCCAAGTTCGGCGCGCACCCGGAGCTGCGCGCCTACCTGCTCGGCACCGCCGATCGAGTGCTGGTGGAGGCGAGCCCGGTGGACCGGGTCTGGGGCATCGGCCTCGCCGCCGACGACCCGCGCTCCGACGACCCCGCGAGCTGGCGCGGGCTGAACCTGCTCGGGTTCGCGCTCATGGCGGCCAGGGCGGCGCTGCGGCATCGGTGACTGGCAGGATGCGGGCGGTGCGTATCGAACTGCTCGACCTGCTCGCCAGGCGCGGCGCACCGATCGACCCGATCCCGGTGCCGGAGAACTACTTCGCCGAGTACGCGGGGCGGCTCCCCGAACTCGTGCTCGACCTGTGGCGTGAGCTCGGGTTCAGTGGGCTCGGGAACGGGCTGCTGTGGTTCTGCGATCCCTATCGCTGGCAGCCGATCGTGGA
The DNA here is from genome assembly GCF_042667085.1 of Nocardia sp. NPDC057353. Taxonomy (NCBI): domain Bacteria; kingdom Bacillati; phylum Actinomycetota; class Actinomycetes; order Mycobacteriales; family Nocardiaceae; genus Nocardia; species Nocardia sp. NPDC057353. Next base: position 100,757 of record NZ_JBHVAK010000009.1, on the reverse strand, counting down.
CGCCTGGCTGGCGAGCGTCGAGCTGCCCGCCGAGTACGCGGGCGATCAGATTCCGATACTCCGGACCGCCTACGGCAAGATCTACTGCTTCCGGCCCGGACTGGGACAGAAGATCGAGATCGAGCCGCTCCTCTCCGGCGTCCACCTGTTCCGGCCCGAAGTACTGGCCGGGCAGGAGTGGATCGGTAGGGGCATCACCGACCTCCTGACCTTCCCGGACGACCAGTTCCTGGTCGACGCCGACCACCCGACCGAGGGCGACGACCCGCAGGAGGACTTGTTCGAGCGGATCGTCGAGCGGCTGGGGCGCACCGCGCACGACACCGTCTACAGCTTCGCGCCGCGCATCCAGGAGGACGGCGCCCTGCGCGCCGAGCACGCGGTCATCGCCGACGCCGCCACCGAGCTGGCCGCCGTGCTCGCGCTCCAGGCGCCCGAGCTCACGCTGGACTGAACGGGCGGGCAGCGCCGGGGATCAGATGACCGTGAGCAGGCGGGCTCGCTCGGTCAGCGCCAGCGCGAGGTCGTCGGTGAGGCGGGCTATGGTGGCGCGCGCGGTCGCGGTGTCCGGGTATCTGATGCGCAGCGCCAGCCCGTGTTCCGTGCGCGAGAACCAGAACTGGGCATCGTCGGCCCGGCCCACCGCCGAGATATGCCTGGCATTGATCGCGTCGTGGTGCGCGGCGCCGGGCAGCGTGCGGTAGTCGATCCAGGACACCATGAAGACGTCGCCGCGGCGCAGCGCGAGCCCGCCGAGGTGCGGCAGCACGGTGCCGAGCGGCAGCGTGCCGAGCGGAATGGCGGCGCGCACGGCGGCGGCGGCTTCGCGGGTGGCCGCGGCGGGGTCGGGCAGGGCCGGGATCGACACCGGGACGTTGGTGGTGAACCAGCCGAGCGCGGCGCGCCAGCGCTCGTCGTGCCTGGTGTGCATGGGGAAGACCAGGCGCAGCCGGTCCGGGCCGCCGCCGAGGTGGACGGCGTGCGCCAGCGCGGCCAGCGCCCCGGCGAAGGGGCGGGCGCCGAGCTCGCGGCACCGGTCGTCGAAGTGGTCGGCCCCCGCGCCGTCGAGCAGCATGCGCAGCTCCACCGCCTGCGCGGCGGTCTCGCCCGGCGCGACCCCCAGATCCAGGGGGAACTCCGGCGGGCGCACCCCGTCGGAGCCGAAGAAGGAGCGCCACCCGTGCAGCCGCGGGTCGTCGGCGACCACCCGGAGCCGCGCCTGTTCGGCGCAGTGGTCGACGAAGTCGCCGGTGGGCGGCAGGGTCTCGCCCGCGTAGAGCCTGCGCAGGTCGTCGATGACGAGCGCGATGGAGTAGCCGTCCACGTGCGCGTGGTCGAAGGCGCAGAGCACCGTCGCCACATCCGGCCGGTCGATCACCCCGAGCAGGTAGGAGGGGTGGCCGAAGGCGCCGCAGCGCTCGTCCAGCAGCGCGGGCAGCGCCGCCACCGGCACGCCGGGCAGCCGGTGCAGCACCGCGGGCACCGGGTGCCGCAGCCGCGCAGGCCCCGGCTCGAACGAGCTGCGCAGCGTGCCGTGCCTGGCGATCAGGGCACGGTAGGCGGCGGCCAGCCGGGCGTGGTCGACCGGACCGGGCACGTCGAAGACCGCGGCGAGCCAGATGTTCCCGCCTCCGGCGAGGTGCACCGCCTGGTTGAACGAGGGCGGGATCGGCGAGGGCTCGCCGATCCCGGACTCCGGTCGGTACTCGACGAAGGTGCCGGGTGCGGGGGCGAAGCGGTCAGCGGTGGTGACCCGCACCGATCACCTCCCGCGGGCCGATCGCGCGATCACCGTCCGCGGCCACCGCGGCGAAGATCTCGCGCAGCCGCGCGTGGTAGGGCGCGAGCGCCGCCTGGGCGGCGGGGCTGCCCGGGCTCTGGCAGCCGAGGTAGAGGTGGTGTCGGTCGCGGTTGATCCAGAGCGAGGCATTGCCGGTCGCGCCCTCGCCGGTGAAGAGCTGCCCGTGCTCGTACTCCGGCGTGCCCGCGCCGGGGAAGCGGCGGAAGTCGATGTAGGAGAGCATGTTCGGGCTGGCCGCGACCTTGGCGGGGTCGGCGCCGGACATGAGCAGCGCGGTGATCACCGACTGCACCGGCGCCGCCGCCAGCCGCAGTGCGCGCTCGTAGCCCGCGTGCGCGTGCGCGAGCAGCTCGCGGAAGGTGCCCGCGGACCGCACCGGGAAGGCGACCGGCGCGAAGTTGCAGAACCAGCCCTGGGACAGCAGGTAGTTCCCGCGGTCCCTGGTGCTGGTGACGATCATGCCGTAGTAGTCGGGCTTGCCCGCGATCTCCAGGTCGGCCACGGCCACCGCGGCGAGCACCCCGGCGATGAAGCGGACGCCCTCGGCCTTGCACACCGCGTCGAAGGCGGCGGTGCCGTCGGCGTCGAGCAGGTCGAACTCGATCGGCCGCATGGGCGCGGTCTCGCCGGGGGCGAGCCCGAGGTCGACCGGGCAGCTGGGCAGCGCGCCGTCGTTGCGGCGCACGATCTCCAGCCACTCGGCGATCTCCGGACTCGCAGGCCCGAACTCCGCGGCGAGTTCGTGCTCCGCCGCGGCGTACTCCGGGAAGCCGCCGGTCGGGGTGCTGGTGAACGGGCCGAGTTCGGCGCCGCCCGCCTCGGCCCGATACAGCTCGAGCAGCTCGGGCAGCACCAGCGCCTGCGAGATCCCGTCGCTGAGCGCGTGATCGCAGCCGTAGTACAGGGTGAACGAACCCGGTCTGCGGATCGCGCCGACGACGAAGCCGGGGTACGAGGTCACGATCGCCTCGCGGGAGAAGCGGGCGAGCGCGTACTCCCGGAACGCGGCGCCGCCGACGGTCTCCCCCGCCGGGCGGGCTTCGAAGGCGACCGCTCGCTCCGGCACCCGCATCCTGGTGACGGCGCCGCCGTCGACCGCGAGCCAGGTGCGCAGCCCGCCGTGCCGCAGGGTGAATCGCTCGACGGCGCGGCTCATGGCCGCGGGGGCCAGCTCGCCCGGCACCTCGGTGGCGGTGGCCAGGTAGGCGTGGTGCTCGCGACCGGCCTGCTGCCCGGCCGCCACCCCGCGCACGTGGTTCTCCTGCAGGAACGAGGCGCGCCCCGGATCCTGCTCGGCCTCCGGCGACCCTACCGGGTGCCACTCGAAGACACTGCCCGCGGGCGGGTTCCAGTTCGCCAGTGCGGTGATGATCACCCGTGCACCGCCATGGCGGAGACCGGCAGCTCACCGGTGGTGGCGACGGCGCCGAGCAGCTGCGAGACGGTGTGGATGAAGCGGTGCACGTTGGCCGCCGCGACCTCGTTGCTCGGGAAGCGGGCGGAGATGGCGAGGCCGTCCGGCGAGCGCGCGATCCAGAAGTACACCTCGTCGTCGGAGGTCTCGCCGCTGCGCAGCGGGCGCACCGCCCAGCGGCGCCACTCGGCGGAGTCCGGGACGGCGCGCACATCCAGGTAGGAGACGACGAAGCGCGGGGTCGACCCGTTGCCGAGCAGGTGCGCGACCCGCGGGTACGGGTAGCGGGCCAGCGGGCGGGCCGCGCGCACCGCGGTGGCGGAGCGGTCCATGACGGCGTCGAAGCCGTCGGCGCCCTCGGTTTCGATCCGCACCGGCGCCAGCCCGACGTACCAGCCCATGGCGTGCACGTCGCCCGGCTGCTGCCTGGTGTGCATGGGCATGGCGAAGTCGAGGGTGCCGGTGCCCGCGAGCGTGCGGGTCGCCTCCGCGACGGTCGCGAGCACGCCGGTCTGCACCGAGTGGCCCGCGGCGCGGCAGCGCTGCTCGAAGGCGGCGGCCTTCTCGGCCGTGAGCGACCAGGCGGAGAGGCCGCTCTGGTGCCTGCCCGGCGTCGGCCTGCGCGGCGAGACGATGTCGAGCGGGAAGCTCGGGAACCGATCGCCGCAGCGGCGCAGGAACTCCCGCCAGCCGAGCACGGCCGGGTGCGCCGGGGTCAGCTCGTCGCCGAAGGCGCGCTCGACGCCGCCGTAGTCGACGCAGCTGTTCACCTCGGGCAGCACGGCGGGCTCGCCGGTGCGGACTTCGCGGTAGAGGCGCTGGATCTCGCTGATGGCGAGCATCATCGAGTACGCGTCCATGACCGAGTGGTCGGCGCCGAAGACCAGCAGGAAGCCATCGCCCTGGCGGGCGGGCACCGGGTCGGTGACGGTGGCGAGCAGGCAGTGCGGCCAGCGCGTCGGCGCCAGCCTGGCCTCGAAGAAGTCGGTGATGTGCTGGTAGACCCTGGTTCCGGTGCGCAGCGCGCCGACGTGGCGCGGCTCGACGTCGATCTCGTCCGCGCGGACGCTGAGCCGGTTCCACAGCGGGTCGCCGGCGCCGCCCGCGCGCACCGTGGTGTGGAAGGTCTCGTGCCGGGCGATCCAGCGCCGCAGCGTCTCCCGCAGCGCCTGCTCGTCGTAGCGGTCCGGGATCTCGAAGATGGTGCCGAGCCAGGAACCGGGCCCGGAATCGGCCTGTCTTCGGGCGCAGTGTTCCTCGTGGATCCAGCTCAGCGGCCGGTTGTCCGGACGCCACGGATCACCCGGTACCGCGGGCACCCATTCGGTGAGGGTGCCCGCGGGCAGCGGGTAGTCGGCAAGCTCGGTGAATTCCATCTGGACGGCGCCCCATTCATTTTGCTGACCGCAAGCTGACAACGACGAGAATGTACGTAAAAACCCTGTGTTTCGAAACTCGCTACTCCGCGGCCCCTGTGCCGGCCCAAGATCCGCACACCGTTGTCAGAGTAGGGGGAGCACCCTGGAACCCTCTCACCGACCCCGAGTGGCCTTCATCACCATCAATATTTTCGGACATACTGCCTGGTAGACGTTTCGAGCACCCACCGAGTGGCTATTGGCGGCTGTTCGAAAATTTCTTTTGTGTGAACTTGCGGTTTCACCCATCCGGGGTGGGTGGCGTATCGAATCACGGATTGCTCATCACATTGCTCCAGCCCGTAGCGGATCATATGCTGGCGCAGCGGTTCGCAGTGTCGCGAGCTATTTCGAGCAATGAAGTACTTTTATTCCGCGACTCGAGCGAACAGGGGGTAATCATGTCCGGGGACCCGGTTCCCGCCATCGAAACAACGGGGCTGTCCAAATCATTCGGCGCTTTCCGGGCCGTGGACGGCATCGACCTGACGGTCCCGGCCGGAAGTGTCTGTGCGGTGCTCGGCCCCAACGGCGCCGGGAAGACCACCACCGTGCGGATGATCGCGACGCTGCTCCGGCCGGACGCCGGTCGCGCGGCGGTCTTCGGCTACGACGTGGTGCGCGAGGCCACCGCCGTGCGGGCGCTGATCGGGCTCACCGGGCAGTACGCCTCGGTGGACGAGGATCTGACCGCACGGGAGAACCTGACCATCTTCGGCAGGCTGCTCGGCCGCTCCGGTCGGGAGGCGCAGCGCCGCGCCGACGACCTGCTCGACGAGTTCGGCCTCGTCGAGGCGGGAAACCGCGCGCTGAAACACTTCTCGGGCGGCATGCGGCGCCGCCTCGACCTGGCCGCGAGCCTGGTCGCCCGGCCGCCGCTGCTCTTCCTGGACGAGCCGACGACCGGACTCGATCCCCGAACCCGCGCGCAGATGTGGCAGACCGTCCGCGATCTGGTACGAGAGGGAACCACCGTCTTGCTGACGACGCAGTATCTGGACGAGGCCGATGAATTGGCCGACCGAATCGTGGTCATCGACCACGGCAGGCTGGTCGCCGACGGCACCGCCGACGAACTCAAGGCGGGCATCGGCACCGCCACCCTGACGCTGCGGGTCCCCGACCCCGACCTCACCGTCGCGATCGGCGTCGTGCACCGCTTCCTCGGCGATACCGCCGCGGTCTCGGCGGGCGAGGGCAGGCTGGCGGTGCCCGCGATGGACAACGCCAGACTGCCCGAGCTGCTGATCGCGCTGCGCGACAGCGACGTCGAGGTGCTGGAGGTGGCGCTGGCCAAACCCAGCCTGGACGAGGTCTTCTTCGCCATCACCGGCAGCAGGCGCGCGGGCGTCGCGGAGCCGGTGTGACCGCCGCGCCGCTCGCACCGGCGAGCATCGACGGGCGCCCGGTCGTCGCCACCCGCATCTCGGTGCGCGCCTCGGTCGACCACGCGCTGATCATGGCGCGCCGCGGGCTGCTCAAGATCAGACACAACCCGCAGGAGCTCTTCGACGTCATCGCGCTGCCGGTGGTCTTCGCGGTCATGTTCTCCAGCATCTTCGGCGGCGCCATCGCGGGCACCGTGACCGGCTACCTGCCGACGCTGATCCCCGGCGTCCTGGTCCAGGTGGCGGTGGCGGCCTCGGTCGGCACCGGCGTCAAGCTGCGTGAGGACATGAACAAGGGCGTCTTCGACCGGTTCCGCTCGCTGCCGATCGCGCGGATCGCGCCGCTGGCCGGGTCGCTGCTCGCCGACATGGTGCGCTACGCGGTGGCCGCGCTGATGACGGTCTCGGTCGGGCTGGTGATGGGGTACCGCCCGGCCAGCCTGGCCGGGCTGCTGGTGGCCTGCCTGCTGGTGATGGTGGTGGCCTTCGCGCTGAGCTGGATCTTCGCGCTGATGGGCGTCCTGATGGACAAGCCGTCGACGGTGCAGGGGGTCTCGATGCTGGTGCTGATGCCGCTGACCTTCGTCTCCAACGCGCTGGTCCCGGTGGACACCATGCCGGGCTGGATGCAGGCCTTCGCGCACGTGAACCCGGTCTCGCACCTGGTCTCCGCGGTGCGCAACCTGGCGGACACCGGCCGGGCGAGCAGCGAGATCGCGACCTCGCTGCTCGGCGCGGTGCTGGTGCTCGCGGTGATGGCCCCGCTCACCGTTCGGGTCTACATGCGCAAGGCCTGATCAGGGGGCGGGGCGGTCCTCGGTGCTGCGCAGCATGTTGCGCAGCCCGTAGGTCCCGGTGCGGCGGTCGTAGGCGCGGATGAGCAGCAGCCGCGCAGCGTGCAGGACCACGATGGACGGCACGTAGACGAACGCCGCGCCTGCCGCGAGCCCCCAGCGCCGGTGCAGCAGCAGGGTGCGCGGCAGGCAGGCCATGTACCGGACGAAGGCCGGGAGCCCGGTCTCCATCCGGCGCGGGGCGACCCCGACGGTCAGGTTGTTGAGGAAGGCGTTGCGGCCGCCGATCTCGGTGACGCAGAGCCCCATGTCGACATCCTCGAAGACGTCGCGCCGCATGGCGACCGACGCCCGGATGGCGGCCCAGGTCTCGGCGCGCAGGACCATGTTCGAGCCGTAGAGCACCGGGACCTGCTTGACGCCGTTCGGGTCCCGCTCGCGCAGCCGCTTCTTGGCCCGGCCCAGCCGGTCGCCGTAGGGCAGGCCGTACGCCTCGCCGCGCCCGCAGGCCGCCGCCCAGTGCCCGGCGGTGTCCGCGGCGAAGAACTCCACCACGGTGCGGGCCCAGTGCTCCGGAATCCTGGTGTCGGCGTCGATCCTGGCGAGCAGCGCGCCGGTGGCGGCGTCGAGCCCGCGGTTGCGCGCGTGCACCAGCCCCTGCGCCGCTTCCCGGACCAGCACGACCTGCGGGAAGCGCTCCGCGTAGCCGCGCACGATATCGGCGGTCTTGTCGGTCGAGTTGTTGTCGACCACCACGATCTCGGTGATCGCCCCGAGCTGGGCGGTGAGCCGGTCGAGACACTCGCCGATCACCTCCTCCTCGTTGTACGCCGGTACGACCACCGACAACGTGCCCGCCTGCACCGCATCCCCTCTCGATCGGCGAATGGCCGCCTCGGCCACCCGTTCGGCGATCCGCACCGCCCGCTCCGCCGCCGCCGCGGGCGGGATCAACGCCGCCGCCGCGCGCTCCGCGGCCGCGGCCCGCTCCGGGCGCAGCACCTCGACGAGCGCGGACTGTAGCCGCTGCGGCGTCAGCCCGGCGACCGGGATGGCCGTCCCGGCGCCGAGCGCCCGCAGCCTGCGCCCCCAGAGCGGCTGGTCGGCGCCGTGCCAGCAGACCAGCGCGGGCCGCCCGGCGCGCAGCCCGGCCGCCACCGTCCCGGCGCCGCCGTGGTGCACCAGCGCGACGCAGCGCGGCAGCACCGCGGCGTGGTCGACGCTGCGCAGCACCCGGATCCGGTCGCCGTGCGCCGCGAACTCGGCGGCCACGAGCCCGCCCCAGCCGGAGACCACCAGCACGCGCAACCCCAGCTCCGCGGTGACCACGGCGAGCGTGCGGGCGAATTCGGCGGGATCGGCGACCTTCATGCTGCCGAAGCCGACGTAGAGCGGCGCGGGACCGGCGGCCAGCCACGCGTCCAGGCCGTCGTCGCCGGTGCCGGGGTCGACCAGCGCGCGGGTCTCGGGAGCGAGCCCGAGGAAGCCGGTGAGCGGCCGGGCCGCACCCCACTCCGCCGTCAGACCGGGGAAGAGCAGCGGGTCGTAGGCCTGGATCTCCGGGACCCCGGTGCGCGCGATCCGGCCCGCCGCCGGGCCGACCGGCGCAGGCAGGTCGAGATCGGCCGCGAGCGTCCGCTCCGCGCCGCGGATTCCGAGCCAGAGCAGCTGCTCCAGCCCCGCCCAGCTCGCCCGGTGCACCCCCGCGGGGAGCCAGGCCGCGGGCAGCAGCGAGACCACCCCGTTGCGGCGCAGCGGGCAGTAGTGGACCGGTAGGTATGGGATGCCGAGCGCGGTGGCGACGTTCAGCGCCCGCTCCTGCCCGGCACTGCCGCCGATCAGCACGTCGGCGCCGTCGGCGAGCGCGGCCAGCTCGCGCTGCGTGCGCCTGCCGTCGCGCAGCGTGAGCTCCGCGATCGCCCGCAGCCGGGTCCGCGGATTCGCGGACTTGAGCTGCCGTCCCACCAGTTCCGAGCCGAGCAGCGCGCCGGTGTCCGGGCCGAAGGGGTGCGTCTCCAGCCCGGCGCCGCGGCCGAACTCGACCAGGTTGGGCGGGACCGCGAGCCGCACCGCGTGGCCCGCGCGGGCCAGCGCGGCGCCGAGCGCCACCGCGGGCTGGACATCGCCCCGGCTCCCGGAGAACGCGAGCACGAAAGTCATCGAAGGCCCTCCTGGCACCTCGGAACCGGGACGGAAGAACCGTCAGCGTAACCAGGGGTCCGACGGGCGGGCGCGGCGGGAACAGATCCCGGTGCGCCTTCTCACAGCCACCCATACCGGCCGGGAGGCGGCGCGAATCTCCTGTTTTCCGAGCTCGCCCCCGGCTCGCATGGCGCCCGTCACATCCGCCCAACCGCGCAACGCCCCCGCAACGAATACCCCCTACAGTGCGGTCGATCCGACAGCAGGGAGATCCGGTGAAGTTTCTGCTCGCGTTCAACGGGACCCGCGGCGACGTCCAGCCCGCCGTTGTGGCCGGTGCGGAGCTGCAGCGGCGCGGGCACGACGTGGTGCTCGGGGTCCCGCCCAACCTGGTCGAGTTCGCCGCGGCGGCCGGGTTGGAGACGCGCCCCTTCGGCTACGACACCAGGGCGCACATGAACTCCGAACCGGTGCGGGCCGCGCTGCGCGGCGGCGGCCCGAGGCAGCGGCTGCGCGCCTTCGCCGAGGTGCGCGACCTGGGGTGGGCCCAGGCCGTGCGGGACATGGGCACGCTCGCCGCGGGCGCGGACGCCATCGTCACCGGCTTCGTCACCGAGCAGATCGGGCTCGCCTACGCCGATGCGCGCGGAATCCCCGCGATCCTGCTCCAGCACGCCCCCATCCGACCGAACCGCAGCACCTTCCCGGTTCCCGGCGTCTCGCCCACGCTGCCCGGCCCGGCGAAGGCCGCGGGCTGGTGGGCCGCCGAGACCGCCATGTGGGCGCTGACGCGCAACCGGCAGAACGCACTGCGCCGCGCGCTCGGCGCCCCCGGCCGCGCCCCCCGATCTCCCCGCGCCACCGCCGAGATCCAGGTGTACGACCCCGCGCTCTGCCCCGAGCTGACGCGCGAGTGGGCGGCCACGAACCGCCCCTTCACCGGCTTCCTCGCGCTCGCCGCCGAGCAGCGCGCCCGGATCGGCACCGATACCGGCCCCGAGCTGCTGGAGTGGATCGAGCGCGGCGACCCGCCGCTCTTCGTCGGCTTCGGCAGCATGCCGATCGCCGATCCGGCCGCCACCGTCGCCGCGGTGGCCGCCGCCTGCGCGCACTTCGGGGTCAGGGCGCTGGTCAGCGGGGGCTGGCACGAGCTCCCGGTCGCCGCCACCGAGACGATCCGCCCGGTCGGCGCCGTCGACCACGAACTGATCTTCCCGCGCTGCCGGGCGGTGCTGCACCACGGCGGCGCGGGCACGACGGCGGCGGCGCTGCGCGCCGGAGTGCCGAGCCTGGTCGCCTGGATCGGCTCCGACCAGCCGTTCTGGGGGTCGGTGCTGGAGCGGTTCGGCGCGGGCGCCGCGACCAGGGCCGAGGGGCTCACCACCGGGAACCTCATCGACAAGCTGCGCATCGTCCTCGCCCCCGAGACCGCGGCGGGCGCCAGGGCGCTCGGTGCCCGGCTGCTCGCCCCCGACGAGGCCCGCACCCGCTGCGCCGACGCGCTCGAGGCGAGCCTGTCCCGCACGGCGGCGGGAGCCCGCGCATGAGGACGCTGCGCGCGGCCAGGATGCAGCCGGAGGACAGCACCTACTGGTTCGTCCGCGAGGCCTTCGGCTGGTCGGTGGTGCTACAGCTGGTCTGGCACTTCCCGCGCGTGCCCGAGCAGGAGGCGCTGCGCAGCTTCGCCGCGGGGCTCGCCGACGGCGTGCTCTCCCGCCGCATCATCGTGCCGCGCGCTCCGCTGGCGCGGCCGCGCTGGCAGCACGAACCGCACCCCGCCGTGCTGCTGACCGACCCGGGCACCGTCCCCGCCGACACCGTCGAGGCGTGGGCCTGCGCCGAACTCGACACCGCCCCGCTCGATCCCGAGCGCGGCCCGACCTGGCGGCTGCGCGGCACCGAGCTCGACGACGGCGGCTACGCGCTCTCACTCACCACCCTGCACCTGGTCGCCGACGGCCGCACCATGGTCACCGCCGCGCTCGACGCGCTGGCCGGAACCGCCGCCGACCCGCTGCACCGCCGCCCCGAGCCGCGCGGGCTCGCCGACACCGTCGACGGCATCGGCGTGCTCGGCGCCGCAGGCCGCGGCGTCGCCCGCGCGGCGGCCGCCGCCACCCGAACCCGGTCCACCGCACCGGAGATCGTGCGCGACCGGATCCCGGCGCACCTGCGCGCCCCGCTGGCCCGCCCCGCCTGGACCACCGTCACCGTCGGCGCCGAACCCTGGGAGAAGGCGGCCCGCGCGCACGGCGGCACCCCGAACACGCTCTTCGTCGCGGTGCTCGCGGGCGCCCTGCGCGCCGCGGGCTACACCGGCATGCTCAAACTCGGCATCCCCGTGAGCACCCGCGCCGAGGACGGCGACGAGCGCGCCAACGCCACCGCCGGGGTCTCGGTGCCGCTGGCGGGCGACCCCGCCCCCGGCGACGACCTCACCGCGCTGCGCCGCGCCTGCAAGGAGGCCTTCACCCGGCTCGCGGCCGGAAACCGCACGCCGATGGTGCATCTCACCCCGCTGCTCGGGCTGCTGCCGACCAAGGCCGTGGTGAAGGCGGTCAGCTCCGGCTCCGGCATGCCGGACGCCGTCGCCTCCAACCTCGGCGATTTCCCGGCCGAGCTGGCCGATATCGGCGGCGTCATCGCGAGCGCCGTCGCCTTCCGCGGCACCGCGCAGGGCGTCGACCCCGCGCTCCCCTACCGCTTCGGCGACGGGGTGCAGTCCTGGCTGCTGCGCACCGGCGACGGAATCACCTTCTCGGTCGCGGCATTCGACGAGCAACACTTCTCCGACGGCACCCTGCGCACCCTGCTCGGGGCCGAACTCGACCGCTGGGGCGTCCCCCACCGACTGTGGTGAACCGCCCCGATCCGGGCTCGACCGGCCGAGATGCATTCCCGCCGCAGAGCCACTACCCTGCGGGAATGGACCGTGTTGCCGGAGCAGACGAGTCATACCTCCTCGCCGAACGGCTTTTCGGGATGTCGGCGCCGATCCAGTACGCCTGGATCTTCCCCGCCGAGCCCGACCCCGCCGCGCTGGCCGGATTCGGAGACCAGCTGGCCGCCGGGCTACTGAGCCGCAAGGTGGTTCCCGCGGTGGTGCCGTTCGCCAGACACCGCTGGGTGCGCTCGCCGCACCCGCCGGTGCTGCGGGTCGAGCCGGAGCCGGTGCCGGACGCCGAGATCGGCGCCTGGGCCGACCGCACCCTGCGCACCGCCGACCTCGACCCCGCCGCGGGCCGCGGCTGGCAGCTCGTCGGCACCCACACGGTATCCGGGAAATTCGTGCTCTCCCTGCTCATCTCGCACATGGTCACCGACGGCCAGGGGCTCTACAACGCCTTCGCCGCCGCGCACGCGGGCACCTCCGTGAGCGGGCTGCCCACCGAGGACGAGGTGCGCGGCTGGCCGAGGGTCCGCGCCGACCTGAAGGATTCGCGCACCGCGCTCGCCGAGGCGGCCGCCTCGGCGCGGGTGATCGGCACCGAGCTGTGGCGGCAGCGCAAGGCCCCGAAGCAGGCCGCCGCGCCGAAGGCGCCGCCGCGCTCCGGCACCGCGGAGTCCGGCTCCACCCTGGCCATCGTCGACGTCGACCGGCATGCCTGGACCGCGGCCGCCACCGCCGCGGGCGGCACCGGCGCCAGCCTGTTCACCGCGCTGCTCGGCGGCCTCGTTCGTCGCTCCGGCTACCCGCTCGCCCCCGACGGGCTGCTCAAGGTCTGCATCGCCGTGAGCAACCGGGAGGACGGCGACGACCGCGCCAATGCCTCCGGCGGCGTCTGGATCCGGGTACCCGGCGAGATCGGCCCCGAGACCGGGCTCGCCGAGATCCGCGCGCTCAGCAAGCAGGCCTTCATCGAGTACCGGAACCGCGACGACAAGCTCACCGAGAACCTGCAGCCCGTGGTCCGGCTGCTGCCCAAGGCGGTCGTCCGCACGCTCATGCGCGCCGTCCCCGGCCCGGACACCACCGTCTCCAACCTCGGCTCCGCACCGGACAGCGCGTTGGAGATCGGCGGGCAGCGCGCCGAGTCCTTCGCCATCCGCGCCATCATGCAGGGCCAGTCCGCCGCCGAGCGGCGCAGGCAGGGACCTGGCATCGCGGCGTGGGCGGTCGAGTACGACGACAAGATCACGCTCACCTTCTTCGGCATCGACCCGGACCACTTCGGCGATGCCGAGCAGCTGCGCAAGGCGATCGCCACCGAGCTGGACTCCTGGGGTCTCGCAGGCACGCACTGGTGAGGGTCAGCGCAGCCGGTGCCGCCGGGCGGCGAACTCCGCCCGGCGCCGCGCCGGGGTGGTGCCGGTCCAGCGCTTGTAGGCGTGGATGAAGCTCGCCGCCTCGGCGTAGCCGAGCCGCACCGCGATCTCCTCCACCGAGTCCGCGGTCTCGGCGAGCAGCCGGTCCGCGGTGGCGTGCCTGGCCTGATCCAGCAGCACCCGGTAGCTGGTCCCGGCCGCGGCCAGGCGGCGGCGCAGTGTGCGCGGACTGATATTGGCCCGCGCCGCCAGATCCTCGAACGAGGGCGCCCCGCCACCGGGCCCGGCCAGCCTGGCCCTGAGCTCGCGGGCCAGCGCGGCGGTGTGCGGGTCGCGACGCCGGGCCAGCAGCGCCCGGCACTGCTCCACGCAGCGCGCGTGCGTCTCGGCGTCGGCGTGCGGCAGCGGCCGGTCCAATACCGCGACCGGGAAGTCCACCGAGCTGCCCGGCTGGTCGAAGTGCAGCGGGCGGCCCATGAGCCGCTCCAGCGCCGCCGCGTGCGGCGGCTCCGGAAAGGAGAGCCGGACCGCGGTCGGCAACTCCGCCGCACCCGCCATCTCCGCGATCACCGAGAACCCGGCCAGCAGGTCCCGCTCGATCACCAGCGGGCGCACGTCCTCCGGGATGCCGTGGTCGAGGTAGTGCACCCGGAGCAGCTCGCCGTCGATCTCCAACCGCGCCCCGCCGAAGCTGTAGCTGAGCTCCCAGAACTCCACCGCGACCCGCAGCGCCGCCCCGACCGTCGCGCTGGACAGACACGCGTAGCCGTACACCCCGAGCGTGCTCACCCCGTAGTAGCGGCCCAGCGTCAACCCCAGCGCGGGCGGGTCGCCGAGCCCGGCGGCCAGGTTGCGCAGCGCCGTCAGCTCCTGCCTGGCCGAGACCACCGAGTCCGGGCCGAGCAGCTCCGGCGTTCGCACCCCGGTGCCCGCGAGCACGGCGGCGGGCGAAAGGCCGCGCTCCAGCGCGAACTCGACGATGATGGCGATACCGAGCCCGGGCCGCGGGATCTCGTGGGCGAGCACCTCGGTCGCCCGGTACCGCGCTCTTCCGGTCGGCATGGATGGCAACCCTAGCGACTCTTCCGCAACCGAATGTCCGGTTTCATCAATTCGTTGTCCGGCACTATCCTTCTGCCCGGCTTCGGACCGGCTTAGGTTCACCTGAGGTACGAGGTGTCTCGGAGGAAAAGACCGCATGCAGCCCACCAAGGTCGCCGTCATCGGCTCCGGTGCCGTCGGCACCGACCTGATGATGAAGGTGCTGCACGGGACCGGAGCACTGGAGATGGCCGCCCTGATCGGCATCGACCCGGCCTCCCCCGGCCTCGCGCACGCCGCCGGGCTCGGCATCCCCACCTCGGCGCGCGGCCTGGCCGGGCTGCTCGCCATGCCGCACTTCGCCGAGATCGCGCTGGTCTTCGACGCCACCACCGCCGGGGCGCACCGCGCGAACGTCAACGCCATGGCCGGGCACGGCAAGCGGATCGTGCACCTGACCCAGTCCGCGCTCGGCGCCAGGGTGGTGCCCGGCGTCAACCTGGACGCGCACGTCGGCGCCGGGAACATCAATGTGCTCACCGGCAGCGCCCAGGCCACCGTCCCGCTGGTCGCCGCCATCGCCACGGTGACCCCGGTGCTGGAGGCGTCGGTCGCGGCCGTCGTCGCGGGCGCCCCGACCGAGACGATCACCCTGGAGCGGGTCACCGCGCTCACCGACACCACCGCCGCCGCCCTGACCACCGTCGGCGGCGCGCTCCGCGGCCGCGCCTCGCTCAGCCTGGACCGCAGCCAGCCGCCGCCCGCCGCCCGCGCCACCCTGCGCGCCGTCGTCGGCGAGCTCGACGGCCGCGGCCGCGCCGCCGTCACCGCGGCCGTCCGGGCGGCGGCGAGCAGGGTCGCCGAGTACTCCCCCGGCTTCCGGCTCGCCGACGAGATCGGAATCGAATCGCCCCCGGCGGGCACCGCCGAGGTGACGATCGGGTTGGAACTCACCGGCGCGGGCGCGCACCTGCCGGTGCACGCGGGCAGCCTCGATCTCATGACCGCGGCTGCCGTGCGGATCGCGGAGCGGGTGGCGGCTAGTTCGCGCTGAACGTCACCGTGACGGGAACATCGTGCTCCCACGGCTGCCGCGTCACCATGTCGGCCACGTGCACCTCGCCGCGCTCGAACTCACCGGTCGCGGCATCGACCAGCCGGTAGGCCTGGGTCTGCCGCTGGATCGGCTGCGCATCCAGCAGCACCACCCTGACCTCGCCCGGTTCGAACCCGCACCGCTCCTGCAGCGCCGCGATGAGCTGCTCGTTGTGCATGTGGCCGTCACCGAAGTTCCAGCCCAGCGCGGTGCTGCAGATCCGCTCGCCGTCGGTGATCACGTACTCGTCCTGGCGCCCCGCAGGCATGGCCCGGTTCACCAGCGTGAAGAGCGCGCGGCCGTGCGTGTTCATCGAGCGGAAGGCGTAGCCGAGATACTGCAGGATCTCGGCCCTTCCCTCGCCGTAGAACTTCTCCAGCTGCGCCTGCGGCATGGCCGCGACGGCGACCACGTGCTCGCCGATCTTCGCCGCCCCCGACGGCTTGATGCACCACACCGTGGTGTCCCAGTTCCCGGCGTAGTACCGCATCCCCGGCAGGAACGAGACCCGCCGCGGGAAGAGGTTCCCGTAGATCACCACCGCCGCGCTCGCCGCGGGGAGCAGCAGCACCGCCGGGTGCTCCAGATCGCCGAGCCCCACGTCGGCGTGCGCCACGAACAGCGCGAAGATCCCGATGATCATGAACACGTTCCACTCCAGCGGCACCCCCATCGGGATGGCCGTGAGGATCACCAGGTGGAAGGTCACCAGGATCGCGGCCGCCAGCGCGGTCGGCCAGCTCCCGGTCGCGAAGAACAGCACCACCGGCGCCAGCAGCTCCACCGCCGTCCCGCCGTGCGCGAAGAACCGTGCGCGCCGCCCCGGCCGCAGATCGTCCGGGTAATTCTCGAAGAACGACCGCTTGAGCCGCTTGGAGCGGACCATCGGGCTGTTCGACATCATGGTCGCCACGACGAACGGGAAGTGCTTGTTCAGCTTCGAAGTGGCGGCGCCCATCCAGATCACCACGAAGATCAGTTTCGCGGCCACGATCAGGTCGGCGCCCGCGAACAGGAAGGTGACGGTGAGGGTTCCGTACACCTCGCCGCGCGCGGCCAGGAAGATCACCTTGTCGCGCAGCCCGAGCACCGCGAGCAGGGCCAGGATCAGGGCGATCTGCCAGACCGGCAGCAGCCCCGCCTGGTACCCCGGGTTGCTGCGCGTGCCGTCGCTGAACAGCGCGATCACCACCGCGATCAGCAGCGCCGCGTACAGCGCGATGTCCAGCGGCGTCCTGGTCGTCCCGCTGGTCAGCGGCACCACGCCGGGCCAGGGCGGCAGCCGGATGGTGCGCGGGCGCAGCCAGTACAGGATCGACCCCATGGGCGGGTTGTACCGGTTGTTCAGCGGCCCGAAGCCGCAGCCGAGCCCGACCACCTCGAACAGCAGGGTGAACAGGACGACCTTCTGGAAGACGATCGGCTCGGTCCACCACTGCGAGATCGGGCCGTCGACCCCCGCGGTCGACACCGCGATCAGATACAGGGCGAGCAGGTAGGCCAGGATCTTGCCGACGTAGAAGAGGTACATCACGACCGGCGTCCCGAACCCGACCTCGGCCCAGTGCCTGGCCATGGGGCGGATGCGCTCGGCGCGGCTCCCCGCACGCCAGGCCTCCAGGTCGACAACCGGCAGGTCGGGTGTACGAAACCCCATCGGAACCTCCGCGTCACGCCTCCGGGCCGGTCGGCCCCGGATACGGTGACACGTGTTCCAGTTTTCTGTCAATCGGTTGATAGATCACCGCTTGGCGTAGTCGGCGACTCCCTGCCAGTCGATCATGACGCAGGGTTCGTCCCCGACGGTCCATGCGTCGTGCCCGGGCGGGACGACCATGAAGTCGCCGGGCCCGTACTCCTGCTTCTCGCCGTCGTCCATGACCACCGCCAGGTGCCCCGAGACGCAGTACCCCATGTGCGGCGCCTGGCAGCTGTCGGTGCCCGCGATGGGAGCGACATGTTCCGACCAGTGCCAGCCGGGCCGGAAGACGGCCCGGCCCACCGGACCGCTGTCGAGATTGACCAGATCGAGTTGGCCCGTATCCCCCTCGAAGGGGCGGGTCTCCTCGGGTGAATCGAAATTCTTGCGTACCAAACGGGACATGACCGTTCTCCTCGGTCCCTGTGCCCCCTGTTCCGGATCCAGCACGGAGTGTGATGGGGGTCTCATTTTACGACGGGGTGCGCGCGGGCGGCAAGGCTCGGGCGCGGCTCGGGCCCAGCGCGACGTCGGCGGCGAGCGGCGCCGCGGGCACGAAGCGCCGACGGCGCCGCAGCGCCTTCTCCGCTTCGACGACGACCGGGATCACCAGCGACCAGCCGAGGCAGGCCAGCCACTGCCCGCCGCTCAACCCGCTGGTCATCAGCAGCTCCTGCAGGAACCCCAGCTCGACCGCGCACACGGTGACCACGACCGGGATCACCAGGATCTTCAGCGCGCCGAGCAGCGGCGGGCTCAACCCGGACTCGGGATCGCGCCGCATCACCAGCCCGGCCAGGATCGAACCGAACGACAGCACGACGAAGGTGGTGGTCATCGGGACATTCGCGGTGTCGGTGCTCAGCTCGCCGGGCGCGAGCAGCATCGCCGCCAGCGCGACCGCGAACTGCAGGACGCCGTAGGCCAGCCACTGCAGGAAGGCGCCGCGGTTGGCGATCGGCGTACCGGGATCGCGCGGCGGTTGGCTCATCAACCCCGGCGCCGGTGGGTCGAGCATGATGACCGCCACCGGGAAGAGCGTGATGAAGAAGTGCTGGAACAGCACCATCAGCGGGGTGAGCGCCACGCCGTCGTTGATGTCGAACACGCTGGCGGCCAGGAACAGCAGCACCAGCGAGAACAGCTTCGACATCTGGTAGCGGATGTAGCAGACGATCTTGTCGTAGATGGTGCGGCCCAGTCGGATCGCGGTGATGAGGGTGCCGAAGTTGTCGTCGGTGAGCACCATCTTGCCCGCCTGCTTGGTCACCTCGCTGCCCGAGCCCATCGCGACGCCGATATCGGCCTTCTTCAGCGCCGCGGCGTCGTTGACCGCGTCGCCGGTCATGGCGACGACTGCGCCGCCGCGCTGCATGACGCCGGCCAGGCGCAGCTTGTCCTGCGGGGTGACCCGGCCGAAGACGTGCAGCTCCGGCAGCGCGGCGGAGAGCTCGTCATCGCTCATCGCCTGCAGTTCGGCGCCGCTGATCGCCCCCGGCCCGAGGTTCAGCTCCGCCCCGATGGCCGAGGCGGTGACGGCGTGGTCCCCGGTGATCATTCTGACCTCGATCCCCGCCTCCCGCGCGGTGCGCACCGCGGCGATCGCCTCCGGCCGCAGCGGGTCGATGATCCCGGCCATCCCGACGAAGGTGAGCTCGTCGACGAAGGCCATCGGCTCCGATCGCACCGCGGCCCGGTCGGCATCCACGATGCGGGCGGCGAAGCCGAGCACCCGGAGCCCCTGCTCCGACATGCTCCGATTCGCCGCCGTCAGCTCCTCCCGCAGCTCCGCGATCGGGACGCGCTGCCCGTCGTCGCGGAACGCGCTGCCGCACCGGGCCAGCACCATGTCCGGCGCGCCCTTGACCAGCTCGACGAGCCGGACGCTGCCGTCGACCTCGAGGTCGTGGAAGGTCGCCATGAACTTGTAGGCCGAGTCGAAGGGGACCGTGGCGACGCGCGGGTAGGACCGCCGGGTGAGGTCGGCGTCCACCCCCATCTTGGCCGCGAGCACGACCAGCGCCGCCTCGGTGGGGTCGCCGACGACCGTGCCGGAGGCGGAGACGGTGGCGTCGCTGTCGAGGCAGAGCCCGTAGGCGAGCAGGGTGAAGTCCGGCAGCGGCGCACCGGCGGCGCGGAAGATCGCGCCGGTCGTGCTGTACCCCTCGCCGTCGACGGTGTACCACTGGCCGTGGAAGTACAGCTTCCGCACGGTCATCTGGTTCATCGTCAGCGTGCCGGTCTTGTCGGAGTTGATCGCACTGGTCGCGCCCAGCGTCTCGACATCGGTCAGGTTCTTGACCACGGCCTTCGCGTCGGCCAGCTGCCTGGCGCCGAAGGCGAGCATCGCCTGGACGAAGGTGGGCAGGCCGGTCGGAATGGCGGAGACGCCCATCGAGATCCCCAGCAGCAGCAGGGTGCTCAGGGTCTGGCCGCGCAGCAGCCCGATGACCACGATGACCGCGACCGCCGTCCACGCGATGACACCGAGGAGCGTGGTCAGCGAGTCCAGCTCCCGCTGCAGCGGCGAGCGTGCGGGCTGCACCGCCGAGAGCATCGAGGCGATCCGCCCCATCTCGGTGCGCATCCCGGTCTCGGTCACCACCATCGTGGCGGTGCCGCGGGTGATCGAGGTGTTCTGGAAGAGCATGTTGGTGTGGTCGCCCAGGGTGGTGTCGGGCGCCGTCAGCACCGCCGGGCTCTTCGCGACCGGCGCGCTCTCGCCGGTGAGCGCCGCCTCCTGGGCCTCGAGGGTGACCGAGGCGAGCAGCCGTCCGTCGGCGGGGACGATGTCACCGGCCTCCAGCCGGACGATGTCACCGGGCACGAGGTCCGTCGCGTCCACCCTGGCGAGCGTCCCGCCGCGGACGACCTGCGCCTGCGGTGTCTGCAGCGTCGCCAGCGCGTCGACGCTGGCCCGCGCGCGGAGCTCCTGGCGGGTGCCGAGCACGACGTTCAGCAGCACCAGCACGGCCACCACGATCGCGGTGGCGACCTCCCCGATGACCACGCTCACCACCGCGACCGCGACGAGCATCAGGTTCATCAGATCCCGGATCTGCCGCATCGCGATCGCGGTGAGCGAGGGCGCGGGCGCGGACGCGATCTCGTTGCGGCCGTACCGTTGCCGCCTGGCCTGTGCCTCGTCCGCGGAGAGCCCCGCGTCGGCGTCGGTGTCCAGGGCCGAGACCGCGGCGGCGGCGTCGCGGGCGAACCAGTCGGGCCCCGGTGCGTCGTCCTGCGGCGGTGCGGCCGCCGTGCTGGAGGAGGTCACGCGCTCGTCCTTCCTGTGGTGATCCGGGCGGGCAGCAGCGACGCCGCGACGAAACCGCCGACCCCGATCGCGGCGAGGGTGAGCATGGCGGCGGCGTAGGCGTGCCCGCTCAGCCCGGCGACCAGGATGGTGCCCGCGACCGCCGTGCCGAGCGAGGAGCCGAGGTTCGACACGCTGCGCGACAGCCCGGAGATCTCCCCCTGTTCGTCCTCGCTGAAGCTGGACTGCACGACCGTGACGGAGGGGGTCAGCATCATGCCCAGCCCCGACCCGATGAGGAGCAGCCCCGGCGCGAAGGCCCAGGGATTCACCGAGTTTCCCGCGAGCGCCACCAGCACGGCGATCCCGACGACGGCGATGGCGAAACCGGCCCGGATGAGCGTGCGCGGGCTGCGCCGGGTGGCGAAGCGCTCCGCCGAGAGCGAGGTCACCAGCACCCCCACGGTGGCGGCGGTGAAGATCACGCCGGTCTCGACGGCGTTGTAGCCGCGCACGACCTGCAGGTAGGTCGCGACCACGAACGAGGTCCCCATGAGCAGCAGCCACTGCAGATTCTGGGTGATCAGTCCCAGGTTCGAGGTGCGGTTGCGGAACAGCGCGATCCGCAGGAGCGGTTCACCCCCGCTCCGCTCCTTCGCCCGGATGGACAGGAAGAAGGCGGTCAGCACCGCCGCCGCGAGCACGAGCAGCACCACGCTCAGCACGATGTCGTCGTCGACGACCATGATCCCGGTGACGAGCAGGACCAGCCCGCCCGCCGACAGCACCGCGCCGAGCAGGTCGAAAGGACGGGTGCGATCCGCGGGCAGCGGGTCGAGGACCCGGCGGCTGGAGACGATGATGAAGACGATGACCAGCGCCTGGAACGCGAAGGCCGCGCGCCAGCTCAGCGCCGAGGTGATCAGCCCGCCGATCAGCGGCCCGGCCGCGGCGCCGACCCCGCCCAGCGCCATGATCATCCCGAATGCCTTCGCGCGGCCGACCGGCTCGGTGAACAGCAGGGTGGTCAGGATGTAGACCGGCGGGATGAGCAGGGCGGTGCCGACCCCCTCCAGGATCGAGTTGCCCAGGATCAGCACGCCGAGGTTGGGCGAGACCGCGCTGAGCACCGCGCCGATGCCGTAGACGGCCAGCCCGAGCACGAAACACCGCTTCCGGCCGAACTTGTCGGTGAGCACGCCGCACGGAATCATCAGCGCCGCCATCACCAGCAGGAAGATCGTGATCGCGACCTGGACACCCTGCACGGTGGTGTTCAGGTCGGTGCTGATGTCGGAGATCATCACGTTCATGTTCGAGCCGGCGAAGCTGCAGATGAACTGGGCCAGCGCCAGCGGGACCAGCACCCCGCGGGGGCGGCCCGTGCCGATCGACTCGCTCATCCGGCTCTCCTAGCCGACGCGGTCGGCCCGCGACTCGGCGCGGTCGAGCTGCTCGTCCAGTGCCATCGCCGCGGCGACCAGCGCCAGGTGGGTGAAGGCCTGCGGGAAGTTGCCGAGCTGTTCGCCCGAGGGGCCGATCTCCTCGGCGAACAGCCCGACGTGGTTGGCGTAGGTGAGCATCTTGTCGAACGCGTACCTGGCCTCCGCCAGCCTGCCCGACCGCGCCAGCGCCTCCACGTAGAGGAAGCTGCACAGATTGAAGGTGCCCTCCGAGCCGCGCAGGCCGTCCGGGGAGGAGGCCGGGTCGTAGCGGTAGACGAGGCTGTCGCTGACCAGCTCCTCACCCATCGCGTCCAGCGTGCTGAGCCACGCCGGATCGTTCGGGGCGAGGAAACCCATCCGCGGCATGAGCAGCAGCGAGGCGTCGAGGACCTCGCTGTCGTAGTGCTGGACGAAGGCCATGCGCTTCTCGCTCCAGCCCCGCTCGGTGATCTGGGTGAACACCGCGTCCCGCGCCTTCGTCCACCCGGCGACGTCGGCCGGGCGCGAGTACGCGGTGGCGAGCTTGATCCCGCGATCGAAGGCCACCCACGTCATCAGCCTGCTGTAGGTGAAGTCCTTGCGGCCGCCGCGCGTCTCCCAGATCCCCTCGTCCGGGCGGTCCCAGTGGTCGACGAGCCAGTCGAGCAGGTTCGCGAAGACCCGCCAGCCCGCGATGCCGCCGATGTCGGAGGTCCGGGCGAGCGCGTCGGCGGCCTCGCCGTAGATGTCGAGCTGGATCTGGTCGGCGGCGGCATTGCCCACCCGGACCGGCGCCGACTGCCGGTACCCCTCGAGGTGGGTCAGCACCTCCTCCTCGAGCCGGGGCTCGCCGTCGATCCGGTACATGATCTGCAGCGGCTCGCCGGAGGCGGTGTCCCCCGCGTCGAGCCGGTCGCGCAGCCACCGCCGGAACGCGGCCGCCTCCTCGGTGAAGCCGAGGTCGACCAGCGCCCGCACGGCCAGCGAGCCGTCCCGGATCCAGGTGTAGCGGTAGTCCCAGTTGCGCTCGCCGCCCACCTGCTCGGGCAGCCCCATGGTGGCCGCCGCGATCGGCGCGCCGGTGGGGGCGTAGGTCAGCAGCTTCAGCGTGATCGCCGAGCGGTTGACCATCTCGTGCCAGCGGCCCCGGTAGGTGGAGGCGCGCAGCCACGACAACCAGAACTCGCGGCACTCCTCGAACCCGTCGAGCACCGCATCCCGGCTCGGCTGCGGCGGTGCCGCGGCGCCGGGATCGGTGCTGGTCAGCACGAAGGCCGCGCTCTCGCCGCTGCTCAGGGTGAACCGCGCCTCGACGTCGTCGCCGCTCGCGCGCAGCGCAGGCGTCCCCGACACCTGCAGGTGCAGGTCGACGCCGGGGCCTGCGAACACCGCGCGGTGCTCGTCGTGCAGGGTCAGCGTGTGCTCGGCGCGCGCGTAGTCGAAGCGGGGGCGGCAGGTCAGCGCGAACGGCAGCCTGCCGCGGACCACCCGCGCGATCCGGGTCAGCCGGTGCACGCCGCTCGGCGCCGAGTCCAGGATCGGCTCCATGAAGTCGACGACCTCGCCGACGCCGTCCTCGGCCATGAACCTGGTGATCAGGACCGCGGTGTCGGACAGGTAGAGCTGGCGGATCGTCATCCGGTCCGCGGGCAGGTCGGCGATCAGCTGGCAGTGCCCGCCCTGCTCGCTGTCCAGCAGTGCGGCGAAGATGCTCGGCGAGTCGAACCGCGGCGTGCACCACCAGTCGACGGTGCCGGTGGCGCTGACCAGAGCCGCGGTCTGCAGGTCGCCTACCAGGCCGTGGTCGGCGATCGGCGGGTACGGATTCACGGCACACCTCCGGGGTTGTGGACGACCTCGCACCCCAGCAAACTCCCGCGGCGCGTCGGGTGTCGAGAGCGGGACCCGCATATCACCCGAAACGGGTGAGGGCGGCGGGCCGGAGTGCTTCCCCCGGACGGCTCGGCGCTGCCGCTGCTGCGCGATCTGGTCGAGCGCGGCGTCATCCGCGTACTCGACCTGGCCTTCGTGCACAAGGACGCCGCCGGGTCGCTCGTCGGCGTGGATGTGGCCGACGTCGGCTTCGGCGACGGCGTCGACATCACCCTGTTCGCGGAGGCGGAATCGGGGTTGCTCGACGACGCGGACCGCCTGGAAGCGGGCCGGGCGCTGGAGCCGGGGTGCTCCGCGGCGATCCTGGTCTACGAGAACAGGTGGGCGGCGCCGTTCGCGACCGCGCTGCGCCGCAACGGCGCCGAACTGGTCGCCGCCGGACGTATTCCGATGCAGAGCATCCTGACGTCTCTCGACATCGATTGAGCCGAGCCACAACACTATTCGCTGTATCAGTCGCACCGATCGAGGAGAATGTCATGCCCGGACTGCTTCGCGGCGTAGCCCGCACCGCCGTGGTCGCCGGAACCGCGACCGCCGTCTCCAACCGCATTTCCCGCAGGCAGGGACAGCGGTGGGCCGCACAGGACGCGCAATCCGCCCCGCCCTCCCACAGTGACGCGGGGACGGACCGGATCGCCGCTTTGAAGGAGCTCGCCCAGCTCAAGGACCAGGGGGTGCTCACCGATGCCGAATTCGAGGCGGAGAAGGCCAGGATTCTCGGCTCGTGAAAGGACTCCGGTCCCTCAGGACGGTGAAATCGGCGTGAAGGGCCGGATGGCGTCCGCACCGGCGCCCACGATCGCTGCCGAGGATTCCGGCACCTCGTTCCATGCCCCCGGCAGATCGCGCAGCGGCTCGGACACCACGAAGCGGGTGCTGTCGCCCAGTTCGCGCAGCACCTCGACCTCGGGGTGCAGTGCACGGAGCTGGGAGATCTCGGTGGAGAAGAAGAGCGAGCGCGAACTCCGCTCGCTGGAATACCGGAATACGTAGAGCGATTCGCCATCGGTCGTCGCCACGGTCATCTGCACCGGCCGCTCGATCCCCGTGGCGCGGCCGACGTCCTCGACGAAGCCGACGGCGCGGGCGACGGCCCCGAAGGGGTCGTCGACGAGGCCGAAGGTCAGGGCGAGGTAGAACAGCGCCTCGGTGTCGGTGGAGCCCTCGATATCGGGGAACAGCGCCGGATCGACCGCCATCAACAGGTCGCGCCGCATGTCCCGGAAACCGCGCAGCAGGCCGTTGTGCACCCACAGCCACCGGCCGTGCCGGAACGGATGGCAATTGCTGCGTTGCACAGCGGTCCCGGTCGAGTACCGGACATGCGCGAGCAACATCGGCGTTCGCACCTGCCGCGCGATCTCGCGCAGATTGCTGTCGTTCCACGCGGGCTCGATGCTCTTGTACACCGCGGGCTCGCTACCCTCGCCGTACCAACCCATTCCGAAGCCGTCGCCGTTGGTGGTGCTCTCCCCCAGCCGGGAATTCCTGCTCTGATCGATCAGGGAATGTTCGGGCCGGAACAGGAGATCGTCGGCGAGAATCGGCTCGCCCGAGTACGCCATCCATCGGCACATGCCGCAATTCAAACACAGGCGAGAAGTGCTGCGACAGCGTCCGAATAGCCCTACCCCGTGCAAGTCCCCACCCGAATTACCCGGACGCGTCAATTCACCTGAAATGGGTGAGGCGAAGGTCGGGTACCGCGGTCAGGCTGAATGCCTACCTGTCCGCCCTTTCGGAGGGACGCCGTGATGTGGGCCCTACCCGCGATCGCCGCGGTGCTGCTCGCCTTCGCCTCGATGTCCGGACGCATCGCGGGCACGCCGATCACCGCGCCCATCATCTTCACGGCGGGCGGTCTCGCGCTCGGCGGCGCGACGGCGGGTGTGATCGAGGCGGAGACCGCCGCCGAGACGGTCAAACTCCTCGCCGAGGTCACGCTCGCGCTGGTGCTGTTCTCCGACGCCTCCCAGGTGAACCTCGCCGCGCTCCGCGCCGAGATCGCGCTGCCCGCCCGGTTGCTCGGCATCGGTCTCCCCCTGACGATCGTCGCCGGGTTCGCCACCGCGCTCCTGCTGCTCGGCGAGCTCGGCTGGCCCGAGGCGCTGCTGCTCGCGGTGATCCTCGCGCCGACCGACGCCGCCCTGGGGCAGGCGGTGGTCATGCTCCCCGCCCTGCCCTCGCGCGTGCGGCAGGGCCTGAACGTCGAGAGCGGCCTCAACGACGGCATCTGCGTGCCCCTGTTCCTGATCGTGCTCGCGCTCGCCCAGGCCGAGGCCGGTGCCATCGGCGAGGGCGCCGCCGCCCGGCTCGTCGCCGAGCAGATCGGCTACGGCTGCGCGGCGGGCGCGGGGGCGGGCGCGCTCGCCGCCGCCGTCCTGATCGCCGCCGAACGGCACCGCACGATCGACCCGGCGTGGGCGCAGATCCTGCCGCTCACGGCCGCCGCGCTCGCCTACACCGTCGCCGTCCCGATCGGCGGGTCGGGGTTCATCGCCGCGTTCGTCGGCGGTCTGGTCTTCGGGGCACTGCGCCACCGCCACACCCCCGGCACCGCCGCGGCGGGCATGCTCGAGGAAGCGGGCGACGTGTTCAGCGCCGTGACCTTCGTCGTCTTCGGCGCCGTTCTGCTCGGGCCCGCCCTCGGCCACCTGTCCTGGAGCGTGGTCGGGTACGCCCTGCTCAGCCTGACCGCCGTGCGGATGATCCCGGTCGCGCTGGCGCTGGTCGGAACCGGTCCCGGCCTCCCAACCACCGCCTTCGTCGGCTGGTTCGGACCCCGCGGCCTGGCCACCATCGTCTTCGTCATCCTGATCCTCGAGGAGGAACGGGAGCTGCCGCACCAGGACCTGCTCCTCGTCGCCGCGGTCGTCACCGTCGGGCTCTCGGTGCTGGCGCACGGGCTCACCGCCGCACCGCTGGCGCGGCGCTACGGACAGTGGTCGCACCGCGAGGCACCGCGCGACCACCCCCTCCCGGACCCACCCACCTGACCGTAGGGGCGGCGTTGGTCCGTAACCGCCGCTCTCAGCCCGCGGCAGGCTCCTGTCGGGGCACCGCCGCGGCGCGGTCACGGGCTGCACGGAGAAAGGTGTCGAGTACCGCGGCGATGATCTCGGCCGACTTGGTGTCGCCGTCGTCGAGCGCGGCGCGGTGCGCTCCCTGCCAGCGCGCGATCGCGAGGGCGATCCGCTCGTCGGTCTCCGCGCTCGATTCGTCCGCTCGTCCTGCGGTCACAGCAGCTCACCCTCCCGGAGCGACGGCGGCGGACCATCCGAGACGATGCCGCGGAGCGCGTACCGCCGGTGCTGGTGTGTCCGAGCGCGCGGCTCGGGCAGGGCGAGCGGGGCGGTGCTCTCGCGCACGGTGATCACCGCGGTCAGGTCGGCGTACGGTGCAGAGCCGAGCGCCACCCGGTGTCCGAGCCGGGCCAGGGCCAGCCGCGGCCCGTACTTCACCCGCATCGCCTCGGCCACGGCGTCGGCCATGGGACCCGGCCCGAACAGCACCACGCTGCCCTCGTGCTCGCGCGAGCCGAGCGCCGGTCGGCCGCCCAGGTCCCCAACCTGCACGAGCACCCGCTGGTCCCGCCACAGCTGTCCGGCCTCCGGGGAGTGCGAGGACAGCCGGAACGCCAGCGAGCCCCGCCCCACCGGCACCACAAGGCGGCGCAGGAGCTCCCATCGGCCCGGCGCGGCCTCCCGGGTCACCACCACCGTCGGGGCCGCCGACCACGACGACCCGGGATGGCCGCTCAGGACACACCGCTCCGCGACCGACCGGAACCGATCGGCCCGCACCCCGCGCCGCGGGGCGAGCACCGCCCCGGCACCCAGCCGGTCGCCGAAGCAGTCACCCCATCGGTACTCACCAGGCATCGCCATCACCACCCCGAGATCGCGCCCGGCCACCGCGGCCCGGCCCTCGTCCCACGATCGCCGCCCGGGCAGGCGGGCACCTCACCCGAATCGAGTGATCTCAGCCCCGCATCAGATCTCGTCGGACGTGTTATCGGCGGCGCAGAACACGCCCCATTCCGTCACGCCCGCGACCGTTGATTTCTGCTCGATCCGATTTTCGATGCGCCCCGGCCACTCGCCGATCACGCTGAGTTCTTTCCTGGCTCGATAACGGAGGTAGGCCTGGACGTCATCGGGGTGCATCCGCGAGGGCACCGCGATCGCCAGATACTCGGGTACGATATGCGTCATCGTTTCCTCCTGGAATTTCCCCGAAACTCTTTTGTGACCCGTACAGGGGAGGGTGAAATGTCGATGTCCGAGCAGGAAGAAGCAGCTCAGGTCGAACAGGTGGTCGTCCGGCTGCACCGCCGGTACCCGCTGATCCCCGCGGCCGACCTGGAGTTGCTCGTGCACACCATCCACCGCCGCTACGCGGGCTGTCGGGTGCACGATTTCGTCCCGCTCCTGGTCGAGCGGACAGCGCGGGAGATCGCCGCGCGGCTGCCCGTCGATGTCCACCCCCGCACCCCGGAGCTCTCCCCCATCGTGGTGATCCGAGGCTGACACCACACGCGGCTCCTTCCCGCTCGCGACGCTTCCGCCGAGCGACGCTAGGGGCGGAGGGCGGCGGCCGGGTCACCTCATCCGGGTGAACCCGTGGTTATCACCCGGAAGGGGTGAGGCCACGCCGACCCGGCGGGCGGAGGATCGGGACATCCGCCCAACTGCGAGGGAGACCGTCATGACAACCACGGCCGACGCGCGCGGCGTTCCGCCCGCCGAACCGATGCAGAAGCAGAACCTCGCCCTCGGTATCTCGGCCGTCGCGGCCGTCATGCTGCTGGTCGTCGCCGCGCTGTCGATACTGGAGGGCACCGTCGCCATCGCGGGCGACGAACTCTACGTCGCCGGTCCCGAGTACATCTATGCCTTCGACACCACCACGTGGGGCTGGGTGCACGTGGTGCTCGGCATCATCGGCATCGTCTGCGGCGTGGGGCTGCTGTTCGGGACCACCTGGGGCCGGTACACCGCCATCGGGATCGCCGCCCTGGTCATCATCGCCAACTTCCTGTCGCTGCCCTACTACCCGCTGTGGTCGATCCTGGTGATCGCGCTGAGCCTCGCGGTGATCTGGGCCGTGGCCACCTGGCAGCCGGACCGCTGACCGGAGGGGGCACCCATGGGCAAGAAGAAGCACCGCGGCGCCCGCTCCGGCGAACTGCTCGACCCGGCGGCCGCCGCCCCGCGGGATCCGATGACCAACAGGGAGTACCGGCGCCTGCTGCGCCCACTGCACGGCGAGCTCGTCGCCGTGCAGGAGTGGGCCGAGGCGACCGGCGCGCGGATCTGCATCGTCTTCGAGGGCAGGGACACCGCGGGCAAGGGCGGGGTGATCAAGGCGATCACCGCCAGGGTCAGTCCGCGGGTGTTCCGGGTGGTCGCGCTCCCCGCGCCGACCGAGCGCGAGCGGTCGCAGATGTACATCCAGCGGTACCTGCCGCACCTGCCCGCAGCGGGCGAGATCGTGATCTTCGACCGCAGCTGGTACAACCGGGCCGGGGTGGAGCGGGTGATGGGGTTCTGCACCGAGGCGGAGGCCGACCACTTCCTGCAGCTCATCCCGGTGGTCGAGCGCGCCATCGTCGATTCCGGCGTGATCATGGTCAAGTACTGGCTCGAGCTCAGCGAGGAGCAGCAGACGCTGCGGCTGCAGAGCCGCATCGACGACCCGCGCAAGGTCTGGAAGCTGTCCGACCTCGACCTCGCCTCCTACAGCCGCTGGTACGACTACTCCAGGGCCCGCGACCTGATGTTCCACTACACCGACACCGGGTGGGCGCCGTGGTTCGTGGTGTCCAACGACGACAAGAAGCGCGGCAGGCTCAATGTCATCGACCACCTGCTGACCCGGATCCCGTACGAGCCGCTCGCGCACCGCGATATCGAGCTGCCCGCCAGACAGCGGGCCGACGGTTACCGCCCGCCGACGCAACCGCTGCACTGGATCCCGACCCCCTACTGACAACCACCCCGAAGTGGTGCGCGCGCACCGCCATTCCAGGAAAGGGCATTCGATGAGCACTGGATACGACCGGAACCCGGTCAAGCAGGGCGTCGCCGCGGGCACGACCATCGCGGCCGCCATGCTGCTCCTCACCGTGTCGGTACTCGCTGTGTTCCACGGCATCTCGGCGCTGGCCGCGGACGAGATCTTCGTCGCGGGCCCGGAGTACACCTACCAGCTCGACGTCACGACGTGGGGATGGGTCGTCCTGATCCTCGGCATCCTCGGCGTGCTGATCGCGATCGGCATGTTCACCGGCGCGGTCTGGGCGCGGATCGCGGCGATCGTGATCGCGTCCCTGTCGATCATCGCCAACTTCCTCTGGCTCCCGTACTACCCGTGGTGGTCGATCATCGTCATCGCCGTGGACATCGTCGTCATCTGGGCCGTCGCGACCTGGCGCACCGACTGACCTCGGAATAGCAGATCCGCAAGAATCCTGGGAAACATCCCGGGGTCGGGCAGCGGGGATGATCGTGAGCGGGCACGCGAAAAGCGGCCATGACCGCATCGATCCCGCCCGCATCTCCCCTGCTCGGCCCCGCATCGGGCCGACAAATTCAAGCTTGACACCCGTGTAAGGCCGGGGCTAGCTTCAGGTGGCCCAGATCACAATCGGTGATTGGGCCGCCGGAATCGTCGATTACGCGATGCGGCGTCGAATCGGTGGCTCGACGGGATGGTCCGGCGTCTATCGCCGTGGCCTACCGGCCTGGAAGGGCTTGCAGAATGGGTAGCAGAACCGGCCGAATCGCCGCGGCGGCTTTGGCTGTGGCGTGTGTGTTCTCCGTCGTCTCGTGCGGCGACGACAGCAGTTCCGACGCGGGGGGCACCTCCATCGCGCCGGGTATCGAGGCGAGCGGGGAGCCGATCAAGATCGGGCTGTTCAACCCGTCGAAGGGCCCGGCCACCCAGCCCGGCGTGACGACCGGCAAGGACGCCGCGGTCGAGTACATCAACACGCAGATCGGCGGCATCAACGGTCGGCCGATCGAGGTGGTCGACTGCGGGGTCGACAACACCTCGCCGGAGTCCACGATCTCCTGCGCGAACCAGTTCGTCCAGGCGGGCGTGGTCGCCACGATCGACGGGTACAACGCCGAATCGCTGGCCGCCATGCCGATCCTGACCTCGGCGGGCATCCCGCTGGTCGGGCAGATCCCGTTCAACACCGCCACCGCGGCGTCCGTCGAGAACCGGCTGTTCTTCGGGCCGCACCCGGCGGGCTTCCTGGTCGGCTTCCTGCAGTCGCTGAAGCAGGCGGGCAAGAACTCGCTGACGCTGGTGAACGCGGACCTCCCGCAGGCCCACCAGGTCTTCGACAGCCTGCTCGCGCCGCTGGCCGCGCAGCTCCAGATGGACGTCAAGAGCGCCTACTACCCGCCCGCCTCGCCGAACTTCACCGCGCTGGCCTCCACCATCGCCGACGGCAACCCGGCCGCCGGTGGGCTGATGACCGCCCCGAACGACAACACCTGCAACAAGCTCGCGCAGGCGCTGAAGTCGGTCAACTACAGCGGCACCGTCTTCCTCGCGGCGTGCACGGAGTACGTGGACGTGATGGGCGCCCAGGCCGTCGGGTCGCAGTCGTACTCGCCGGTGTGGCTGCCGCCCGCCGTCGACGCCGCGCCCGAACCGGCCAAGACCAACCTGCAGACCGCCGAGAAGTTCATCGAGAACGCCGGTGGCACCGCGGGCTTCTACGCCTACGGCACCTTCGCCACCCTCGTCGACTTCGCGCAGGCGCTCACCGCGAAGGCCCCGGCGGAGTTCACCGGCCCGGCGATCCTGACCGCGCTGCGCGGGCTCACCGACTACCAGAGCTTCCTCGGCCCGAAGCTGAACTGCGGCAAGCCGAGCACCCCGACCTGCACCAGCGAGATGTTGCTGTTCGAGGTGACCGCGGACAAGAAGCAGGCCCCGGTCTCCGGTGGCTTCATCACCCCGAACCCCCAGGTCATGGCGCTGATCCCGGGCGCCGCGTAGCGCTTTCGGGTGACGGTGGGGGCGGGCCGCTCGGCAACGGGCGGCCCGCCCCTCCCGACTCGGTCAGCTCAGAGAAGATCGGCATCACATGGCCCAGTTCTTGCAGTTCGTCTTCCTCGGCCTGTCGACCGGCGCGGTGTACGCGGTCCTGGCCTCGTCCCTGGTCGCGGTGCACGCCGCGACGGGGATCATCAACTTCGCGCAGGGCGCCTTCGCGCTGTGGGCGGTCTACGTCGTGGCCGCGCTGCGCACCGACGGCACCTTCGTCCTGCCCGTCGGCAGCCTCGCGCTCGGCAGCGAGGACGAGCCGCCCGGCATGCTGCTCGCCGCGCTCCTCGGCGTCGGCTCGGCCGCCGTCTGGGCGCTGCTCGCGCACCTGCTGGTGTTCCGGCCGCTGCGCCAGGCTCCGGTGCTGGCCCAGGTGGTGGCCTCGGTCGGGCTGATGCTGTTCATCCAGGCCCTGGTCGGGCTGCGGTTCGACACCGAGGACCTGTTCGCCGAGCCGATCCTGCCGGACAGCACCCTGACCGTCGCCGGTGCGCTGGTCAATGTCTCGGACCTGATCCTCGCCGGTGTGGCGATCGCCGTCGCGGCCCTGCTCTACGCCTACTTCCGCTTCACGACCGCCGGGATCGCGACCCGCGCGGGCTCGGAGGACGAACTCGCCGCCCGGCTCACCGGCTACTCGCCGGACCGGTTGGCCGCCATCGTCTGGGTGATGACCGGCGCCGCCTGCGGCCTGATCGGGGTTCTCGCCGCCTACACCATCGGGCTGAACGAGACGAGCTACACCTTCTACGTGATCCCCGCGCTGGCCGCGGCACTGGTCGGGCGGCTCGCCTCCTTCGGGACCGCCTGCGCGGCCGGGCTGCTGCTCGGCTCCTTCCAGGCGGTCATCCTGTGGGCCGACTCCAAGGACGTCTTCCCGAGCTGGGCGCAGGCCGGGCTCGGCGACGCGGTGCCGTTCGTCGTCGTCATCATCGCGCTGTTCCTGCTCGGCGGGCGCATCCCGGCGCGCGGTTCGCTCGGCGCGGTGAAGATGCCCGCCGTGCAGATCCCGCGCATCCGGGCGGTCCCGACGGTCCTGGTCCTCGCGATCGCGGTCGCCGCGATCGTCTGCACAACGGGGACCTGGCGGTTCGGCGTCGTCACCTCGATCATCCTGTCGTTGATCGCGCTGTCGCTGGTGCTGCTCACCGGTTACCTCGGGCAGATCTCGCTCGCCAGCATGGCTTTCGCGGGCGCCGCCGGGTTCGCGCTGTCCAAACTGGCCGACAGCTGGAACGTGCCCTTCCCGCTCGGAATGATCGCGGCGGCCCTGGTCGCCACGGCGCTCGGCATCCTGGTCGGCGTGCCAGCGCTGCGCATTCGCGGCGCGCAGCTGGCGGTGGTGACGCTGGCCGCGGCGCTGGCCATCCAGAGCTTCGTGTTCAACAACCCGTCGCTGACCCCGGCGCAGGGCAACCTCATCGCCGACCCCACGCTCTTCGGCATCGACCTCGGCGTCCGCGAGGGAACCGACCTGGTCACCTTGCGGTTCGCGCTGATGGTCCTGGTCGTGGTGGCGATCTGCACGCTCGCGGTCATGCGGGTCATGGGCGGCGCCACCGGGCGGGCCCTGCTCGCCGTGCGGTCCAACGAGCGCGCGGCCGCCTCGGTCGGCATCGACGTGGCCTCGACCAAGCTGCTCGGCTTCGCCGTCTCGGCCTTCCTGGCCGGGATCGGCGGCTGCCTCATCGGGTACAGCCGCGGCCAGCTCTCGGCGGCCTCGTTCACCGTCATGATCGGGCTGACCGTGCTGGCGATGACCTACGTCGGCGGCATCACCTCGGTCTCCGGCGCGTTCATCGCGGGCACGGCGGGGCCGCTGGGAGTCGGCTACGTCTTCCTCAACCAGACCCTCGAGCTGGGCGAGTACTACGAACTCATCGCCGCAGGGGTGCTGCTGCTGATGGCGGTGCTCAACCCGGTCGGCGTGGCAGGCGCCATGGCCGAGGCGAGACACCATCTGCAACAGGCGAGAGCACGCCGATCCGGCCGCGGAGCCGCCGCGCCCGAACCGGTCGCCGACGCGAAAGAGAAGGCAGCGGCCCATGTCTGACACCACGACCCTGTTGCGCACCGAGCAGCTCTCGGTGCACTACGGCGGCGTCGTCGCCAACTCCGCCATCGACCTCACCGTCGGTTCCGGCGAGATCGTCGGCCTGATCGGCCCCAACGGCGCGGGCAAGACCACCTTCGTCGACGCGGTCACCGGGTTCACCCAGGCCACCGGCAAGGTCGTCCTGGAGGGCGCCCGGCTCGACCGGCTCGGCCCGCACCGCCGCCGCCGCGCCGGGCTGGCCCGCACCTGGCAGGCGGGCGAGCTGTTCGGTGACCTCACCGTGGAGCAGAACCTCGCCGTCGCGCTGCAGCGGACCGGCGTGCGGTCGCTGTTCACCGACGTCTTCGGCCGCTCCGCGCCGCCGCGCGACACCATCGAGGCGGCGCTGGAGCTGGTGGGGGTGCCCGGCGTCGGTGACCGGCGCCCCAGCGAGCTGACGCTCGGGCAGCAGAAGCTGGTCGGCGTCGCCCGCGCCCTCGTCGGCGGCTCCCGGGTGGTGCTGCTCGACGAACCGGCCGCGGGCCTCGACACCCACGAGAGCGTCGAATTCGGGCAGCACCTGCGCCGGGTGGCGGCCTCCGGCATCGGGGTCCTGCTGATCGACCACGACATGCAGCTGGTGCTCGACATCTGCGCGCGGCTGTACGTGCTGGACTTCGGCGTCGTCATCGCGGGCGGCGAACCCGCGGTCATCCGGGAGGACCCCGAGGTGATCGCCGCCTACCTGGGTACGACCGCGCACGGCGACGACGCGCAACCCCCGGCGACCGCCGCCCGACCGGCAGGAGAGAGCGCATGACCGGCCCGGCGGTGACCACGTCCCCCGCACTGGACATCCAGGCGATCACCGTCGGCTACGGCGGTGTCCCCGCGGTGCGCGACCTGCACCTGCAGGCGCGGCCCGGCGAGATCCTCGCGCTGCTCGGCCCGAACGGCGCGGGCAAGACCACCACGCTGCTGGCCGCC
The DNA here is from genome assembly GCF_042667085.1 of Nocardia sp. NPDC057353. Taxonomy (NCBI): domain Bacteria; kingdom Bacillati; phylum Actinomycetota; class Actinomycetes; order Mycobacteriales; family Nocardiaceae; genus Nocardia; species Nocardia sp. NPDC057353. The sequence continues at coordinate 66,036 of NZ_JBHVAK010000009.1, read as the reverse complement.
GTCGGCGCGCTCCCGCTGATCGCGGGGAGCATCACGGCGCTGGGGGCGCCGCTGGATCGGCGGGTGGAGCGCAATGCCCGCCGCGGCGTGGTCCTCGTCCCGGACAGCCGCGGCGTGTTCCACCGGCTCTCGGTCGAGGACAACCTGCGGCTGGCGCGGCGCAGGAACAGCCCGCCGCTCGACGACGTCCTCGACTACTTCCCGAAGCTGCGCTCGATGCGCTCGCGCGGCTGCGGCACCCTCTCCGGCGGGGAACAGCAGATGCTGGCCCTGGCCAAGGCGCTGCTCTGCGCGCCGAAGGTGCTGCTGATCGACGAGCTCAGCCTCGGGCTCGCCCCCATCGCGGTGGAGGAGCTGCTTCCCCGCCTCCGCGAGGTCGCCGACGACCAGCACATGGCCGTCGTCCTGGTGGAGCAGCACATCGAGCTGGCGCTCTCGATCGCCGACTCGGCGCTGGTGCTGCACCACGGGCGGGCCGCGCTCACCGGCTCGGCGGCCGAGCTGCGCGGGCGTCGCGACAAGGTGGAGGCGGCGTACTTCGGTACCCTCGAGGACAACGCGGCGAGCCCGGCCGGAGGCTGACACCGACGGTCGTACCGGGCGGCGCGACCCGCCCGGTACGACAGGAACGGAGTCAGTCGTCGACGCAACGAGGGAGGGGCGCGTGACCGAGACCGGCCAGCGCGGGCGCCGCGAGTCGAGGCGGCGCAGCACCCGCAACCGCCCCACCGACACCCAGCTGCTCGACGCGGCGTGCGCGGTGATGGCCGAGGTCGGCGTCGACCGCGCCACCATGGACACCATCGCCCAGCGCGCCGACACCTCGCGGGTGACGCTCTACGCCCACTTCGGCTCCAGGGACGCCCTGGTCGACGCGGTGATCGAACGCGAGCTCGACAAGCTCACCACCTGGATGTTCGAGATCTACGACCACGGCGAGACGATGCACTACGGCCCGCGCGCCGAGTACTCGATCGAGTCGCTGTTCGACTACGCGCGCCGCCACCCCCGCGGCTTCCGCGTCCTGCTCGACAACCGCTACGACGACACCCATCCCGGGCGCAGGCTCTCCGCGACCCTGGAACCGCGGATCGCGGAGCGCCTGCGCGCCAACTACGCCGAGCGCGGCACCCCCATCGACGGCGGCGCCGACACGCTCGCCACCATGCTGCTCGGCATCAGCCTCGACATCGCCTACCGCGCGGTCATCGTCGGCGGCGCCGATATCGGCGTCGCCTGCGATCTCGCCGTCACCGCCTCGCTGGCGGTGCTGCGCGCGGTCGAACCCGCCCAGCTGCGCGCCCTCGACGCCTCCCGGCCACCCGCGCGGTGACCCGCGCGCCCGGCGCCGTCACTCCCCCGCGCTGCGCGAGACCACGGCGTCGTACTGCCAACGACCGTCGCGGAAGGTCATCGGCGCCATCGAGGTGATCAGGTACGGGTAGTCCGGGCTGCTGTTGAAGGTGACGCCGTCGAGCGCGAGGTCGGTGCGCACCCCCTGCAGGTTGCGGACGGCGTCGAGCAGGTCGGCGCGGGTGCACCCCTGCATCTGCTCCAGCGCGGTGACCAGCAGCTGGGCGGTGTTGTAGCCGGTGGCGGCGATGGTGTCGGTGGACTTGATGGCGTCGGCGTGCCTGGCGGCGAAGGCGCGCCACTTCTGCACGCCGGGCTGGGCGTCGTGCGCCGAGCTGCTGATGTCGTAGATCCAGTAGAAGGACTTGATGCCCTCGGCGGCGCCGGGCCCCGCGGGAAGCAGGACGAAGTTGGTGTCGGTGGCGCTGGAGTAGATGTAGGTGGCGGGCTTCCAGTTCAGCTCGTTGGTCTTCTTCAGCGCCTGGGTGACGAAGCGCGCGGTGCTGAAGTTGACGAAGACGTCGGCGCCGGAGTTCGCGAGGTTGACGATCTGCGAGTCCGCCGACGGCGCGGTCTGCTCGTAGGACTGCTCGGCGACGATCCTGGTGTCGCTGCCCTCCAGCGCCTTCTTCAGCGCGGTGATGCTGCCGAAGCCGAGGCTGTCGTTCGGGTAGAGCACGGCGATCCTGGCCTGCGGGTGGTCCCGGATGATCTGCTTCGCCCGCTCCTCGACCTCCCAGCTGGTCTGCGGGTTCACCGCGCCCGCCACCACCGGCCGCTCGTCCAGCGTGGCGAGCAGTTCGTCGGTGCCGGTCATCGGGAAGACCAGGGGCACGTCCTTCTGGGTCAGGTAGTCGACGACCGCGAGCGTGGAGGGGGTGCCGATCAGGTTCTGGATGGCGAAGACCTGGTCCTGCTCGACCAGCCTGCGCACATTGCCGACGGTGCGCGCCGGGTCGTAGCCGTCGTCCAGCGCGGTGTAGGTGATCGTGCGGGACTTGCCGTCGCCCATCCGCACCCCGCCCGCGGCGTTGATCTCGTCGAACAGCTTCTGCGTCGCGACCGCCTGCGGCCCCGCGGTGGACTGGATCAGGCTGGTGCCGAAGCGGATCTCGGTGTCGGTGATGCCGGGATCGCAGCCGCCCGCCGCGGCGCCGGTGTCGCGGCCCGCGCACGCGGTGAGGACGGCGGAGGCGCAGAGCGCGGCCAGGGTGACGGCGAGGGTTCGTTTCATAGTCGCTCCAAGCAGATTCCGGTGCGGCGGGACGGTCGCCGCATCGCGATGTGTGACGTGACAGTCATGTCAACTCGAGAAGTGTGACCGGGAACACGAGACGTGTCAACCATGCGGGCGAAACCGCAGCAAACCGGATGAGGCTGCACGGTCTGTGCTCACACTGCAGATGCGCCGTCGGGCGCCCCGCGACCCCTTAAATTCGAGAACCGAACGGTTGGGAAAGGTGAGGAGGCCGCGATGGTCGTCGTATTCCGGTCGAGTGATTACGCGCCGCAGGATCGGGCGGACGCGACGCGGGTCGCGATGCAGGAGCAGTCGGTGCCGTCCTGGGTGGTGCTCCCCGACCCGGACGCGGTGGACTCGCTGATGGAGGTCTGGATGTACGGGCAGGCGTGCATCTTCCGGGCCGAGATGACCGCGTTCCGGCTGCTGCGCTCGCCGCGGCAGGTGCGCAGCGGGCCCGCCGAGATGCTGTCGGTGACCGTGCAGGAGGCGAGCAACGGGCTGCTCGGGCAGTACGGGAACCAGCAGGTCCTGCGCCCCGGCGAGCTGTTCCTCACCGACCTGAACTCGCCCTACGACTACGGGCAGCCGACCTACGGAAGCTCGGCCTGCCTGCAGGTGCCGATCGAATCGCTCGGGCTGCCGCACGAGGTGGTGCGCGATGCCGCGACCCGGCTGACCGCGAGCCCGCTCTACACGCTCATGATGACCCACATCGGTGAGCTGACCCGGCGCGCGGAGGAGCTCTCCGCCGACCCGTCCGCCGCCGCGCTCGGCAACACCGCGACCGACCTGGTCCGCACGCTGCTCGCCTCCGCCTACGACATGCAGTACGCGCGCGGGCTGATGGCGGAGGTGCTGCTGCCGCGCATCCGCGGGTACGTCCGCGGGCACCTCGGCGACCCCGACCTCACCCCGGCCCGGATCGCGCGGGCGCACGACATCTCGGTGCGCAAGCTGTTCCAGCTCTGCGCGGAGGCCGGGTTCAGCCTGGAGCAGTGGATCATCGAGGAGCGGCTGACCGGGGCCCGCGACGAACTGCTCCGCGACCGGGATGCCCCGGTCGCCGCCGTCGCCCGGCGCTGGGGGTTCGTCAACCACGCGCATTTCAGCAGGCGCTTCCGGGCGGCGTACGGGCTCTCGCCGCGCGAGGCGCGGCGGGCCGCGAGCAACGCGCAGAGCACAGAACCGTGCACGGCGAGCCAGTTCGGGGCGTCCGAGCGGGCATAGCGTTGCGCCGTCGAACCCCTCGGAACCGGAGAACGCGCCATGAGCAACAGCCCCGACACCATCGTCCTCGTCCACGGCCTCTGGATGACCCCGCGCAGCTGGGAACACTGGGTGGAGTACTACGGAGCCAAGGGCTTCACCGTCGTCACCCCCGGCTACCCGGGATTCGAGATCGAGGTGGAGGCGCTGCGGGAGAACCCGGCGCTGATCGCCGAGCTCACCGTCCGCGAGACCGTCGACCACCTGGCCGCGGTGATCGAGGCGCTGCCGAGCGCGCCGATCATCATGGGCCACTCCTTCGGCGGCACGCTGACCCAGCTGCTGGTCGACCGGGGGCTCGGCGTTGCGGCGGTGGCGATCGACTCGGCGCCGACCGAGGGGGTGCGAGTGACGCCGCCCTCGCAGGCCAAGTCGCTGTTCCCGGTGCTCAAGAGCATCTCGAACCGGCACAGGGCGGTCGGCTTCACGGCGGAGGAATTTCACTACGCCTTCACCAACACGATCGACGAGGCGGCCTCGCGCGCGGCCTGGGAGCGCTACCACATCCCGGCGCCGGGCAACTGGGTGTGGACCTACGGCGTCTTCGAGAACTTCCGGCCGGGCCACCACGAGACCTGGGTCGACTACTCGCGCGACGACCGGGCGCCGCTGCTCTTCATCGGCGGCTCCGAGGACCACATCATGCCGCCCTCGGTGAACAAGTCGAACGCGAAGCTCTACCACAAGTCGAAGGCGGTGACCGAGTACCACGAGTTCGAGGGCCGCTCGCACTGGATCTGCGCGGAGCCGGGCTGGCAGGAGGTCGCCGACCACGCGCTGGAGTGGGCGCTCGCGCAGGCCGGGCGGCCGGTGCCTGCGGCCGACTGAAACGCGGCGCCGGGAGTAGAGTCCGAACTCCGCGATCACGGTGAGCGGAGCGCGACATGGCACTACTCCTGGACGTCTCCCCGGCGCGGCCGCACGACCCGGCCGCGCTGCGGTCGGCGCTGCGGCGCGCCGGGCTGCCCCCGACCGTCACGCTCTCGCCGCTCCCCCGCACCGCCCCTCGGCTGCGGCTGCACCGCTGGCGCCTCGGCGACGGCGCCGCGCTCGCCCGGCTGGAGAGCACCGGGATCGCCGTGCGGGCCAGGCCGGACACCGCGGCGGTCGCGCGCATCGCGGTCGCGGTGTTCTCGCCCGGCGAGTGGACGCTCGCGCACCACCGGGTGCTCACCCCGACGTCCGACGAGCCGACCCTGGTCCTGATCGACGGCACCGCACCGCTGGATTTCCGCAGAACCGGCTCGGGGACGGTCCTGCTGCTACAGGTCGACGTGGTACGGCTGGCGCTGCCGCGCGACGTCCCGCACCGGGCGGTGCGCAGGCTCCGGCCCGGCGACGCGCTCGCCGAGGTGGTGCGGGCGTACCTGCTGCAGCTCGCGACCGTCGCGAGCACCGACCCCGAGCTGCTGCCCGAACTGCACGTCGGCACGATGGAGCTGGTCCGCGCCCTGCTGCTCGGTGCCGCCGGTGACCCGGCCGCCGACGTCGCCGACCCGAGCAGGCGGATCCGCGACTACATCGCCGAGCACCTCGACGACCCCGCGCTCGGCGCCGAGACCATCGCCGCCGCCGCCAATATCTCGGTCCGGCAGCTCTACAAGGTGTGGGCGGGTACCGGGACCGGCCTCGCGGACCACATCATCGCGCTCCGCCTCGCCCGCGCCAGGGAGACCCTGCGCACCCACCGCCACCTCACCGTCGCCGCCGTCGCGCACCGGCACGGCTTCACCGACGCCACCCACTTCGCCCGCCGCTTCCGCGCCGCCTACGCCATGAGCCCGACCGAGTGGCGCCGCGGCGCGCTGGTGGATCAGGGCTGACCGGTGACGAACGCCTGGACGGCGGCGAGGAACTCGGGGCCGCCCATGATCGAGCCGCCGACGGTCCCGCCGATCAGCACGCCGAGCGGGATGCTGACGCCCCAGATCAGGAACAGGCAGGCGCCGAGCAGGCCGCCGACGATGGCGCCGCCGACGACGCCGGGCAGGTTCCTGTTGATCTGGTCCACCAGCCGGTCGTAGGAGCTGATGTCCCGCGCGGCGGTGACCTCGGCCGCGGCCGGGGGCGGGGGCGGGGTCAGGATGAGGGTGCGGCCGTCGTCGGCGATGGTGTGCGCCATGGTGATCGAGCGGCCGTCGGCCGCGTACCAGCGCGGCACCTCGAGCACCGACGCGCCGTCGTTCGTCGCCAGCAGGACCGCGCCGTCGCCCGCGGCCTCGAACCTGCCGTTCTCGACGGTGGCGGTGACGGCGTCGTCGACCGGTGCGACGGCGATGCGGTAGCCGATGCCGTGATCGACGCCCGAAACCGTCGTCGCTTCCCCGGGTCCGGCCGCTGCCGGTTCCGCGTTGGCGGTGGCCGCGGTGACGGCCATGGCCGATGCCGTCACGAAGACGGCGGCGGTGGTCTTTCCGAACTTCATGCTCCGAACCCCTCTACGCGGCAGAACCTGATAGGTGGATCGAGCCGGACCGCGAGCGGTCGTCGGCGTGGTGCAGGAGTGTACCCATGCCGACGGCCGGGGCCGCCCATCAGGCCGCGATGGCGGCGCCGCAGATCCCGCAGGTCTCGAACTGCTTGCGACCCCAGCGCAGCACCGGGATGAAGAAGACGGTGAGTTGGGTGTACTCCTTCAAGCGGGTCCACTGGGTGGTGTTGTGGCAGCGCGGGCAGGTCCGGGTGCCGCCGGGGCCGAGGAGCTTCTGCTTGCGGCCGTAGCCGAAGAGGAGGAACACCCCTCTCAGCGTACGGATCCATCCTCCGCTTCATCTCCGGGCACACCGCTGGCTACCCTGGTCGCGGCCCAGCGCACCCGCGGGCGCCGGACGGACAGGAGCGCTCGTTGCAGCACATCGGATCGGACTCCGCGGCGCGCGCTCGATGACCGCCGCGCTGGACTACCCCGTCTCCCTGGCCGTCGAGGATTTCGTCCCGGTCGTCTGCACCACCGTCGGCGTGCTCTTCCTGCGCCGGGTCACCGGCACGCCGGGGACGATCGCGGCGGCCGCGCTGATCGGCGCGGGCGGCTTCGCGAAGGCCACCGCGAAGCTCGTGGTCGCGCTCGACGGCCCCGACCTGATCTGGCTGCGCTCGGCGCTGTTCCCGCTGCTGACGCTCGGCTTCGCCCTGCTCTACCTGGAACTGACCCGCAATCCGGGGATCTCGCGCACCCGCGCAGCGATCACCGCCGCGGTCATCGGCGCCTGCGCCGCGACCGCGCTGCTCGTCGCCGACGTGCTGCCCATGCTGGTGAGCACCACCATCTTCGCGACGCTCACCGCCGTCCGGCTCATCAACCTGGCCAGGGCCCGCGGCGACACGCTCGCCGCGGTGCTGTTCGGCGCCCAGATCGCGGTGTTCTTCGTGCTCGGCCCGCTCGGCGCCAGGGCGGATCAGACCGTCACGCTGCAGTGGATCGAGCAGCTCACCAACACCGCGGGCCAGGCCGCCTTCCTGCTCGGCGCGATCCGGCTGAGCCGGGCCCTCCGCTAGAGCCCGAGCCGGGCCGCGACCTCGGCGATCCCGGCGTCGGTGAGCGAGTCGAGCACGAGGTCGGCGCGGGAGAAGTCGAGCTCGACGGTCATGGCGTTCGGCACCGCGACGGCGGGCAGCCCGGCCGCCTTGGCCGCGGCGATGCCGTTGGCGGAGTCCTCGACGGCGATGGCGTCGCCCGGGTCGACACCGAGGCTGTCCAGGGCGAGCCGGTAGAGGGCGGGATCGGGCTTGACCCGCTGCACCCGGTCCCCGGTGGCGAGCACGGCGAAGTGCTCGCGCAGCCCGAGCCGCTCCAGGTGCGGCCCCACCCACTGCTCGCCGGAGCTGGAGGCCAGCCCGACCGCGAGCCCGAGCTCCTTCGCCTCGTTCAGCCACCCGACCACACCGGGCCGGACCACCTCCGCATCGATGAGCGCGTAGTGCCTGGTCAGCCGGGCGGCACGCAGCTCCGCGTGATCGATGGGCCTCCCGAGCAGCTCCTCCAGGTGCCGGGCGGCGTCCCACCCGTGGGTTCCGATGTTCGCGGTCCAGAGCTCCCGGTCCAGCGCCGCCCCGTGCCCGCGGTAGGTCTCCTGCCACGAGGTGTAGGCGGGGGTCTCGGTATCCAGGATCAGGCCGTCGAAGTCGAAGATCACCGCACGCAGCGCCACCGGTCCACCGTACGCGGGCGGGCCGCGCACCGAGTCCTACGGGCCGAACTGCCGGACCAGGGCCGGGAGCTGCTCGGGGGTCAGCCCGGCGATCACCACGATGCCCGCGGCGTCGAACTGCAGCCGGGCCCTGGCCATGTGGTCCGCCGAGGTCACCACGACGGCGTCCCTGACGCCGATGTCGCGCAGGATCAGCGCGGTGAATTCGGCATTCTGCACCGTGGACCCGGCCCGCGATTCGATGTGCACGCGGCCAGGCGCGATTCCGTGCGCGATCAGCCATTCCGCCATCACCGCCGCCTCGGTGACGCCCTGCCGCGGATTTCCGCCGGTGACGATCACCGGCGAGGCGGGCGCGAGCAGCGCCTGGACATAACCGGCCCGCAGCCGATCCAGCAATTCCGGCCGCATGCTTCCGTCCGGAAGGAGGCCGTAGCCGAGGACGACCACCGCGGTCTCCGGCCCGCGCACCGCGGGCGGCCCGGCCACCGCCGTCGCCCCGGCCGGAATCAGCCCCGCGAGCAGCGATTCCGGCGCGTTGTCGGCGGAAGCGGTGGCCGGAACGGCGAATACCGCGGCCAGCCCGAGCAGTGCGCCGCCCACCCGACGCCGGGAACGGGGTGCGGGCGAGCGATGTTTACCGGCCACGGAATTCCCCTGGGTCAGCGCGTGCACGAATGCGTCCATGGTCGAGCGGCAGAACCGCGGCGAGCGCCGAATGTGCCCTTGTCTGGACGGTTCACGAATGTCGCGCGCCCGGCATTGGCATCGGAAACGGGTGGCTTTGTGACGGGGTACCTGCCCGGTGCGCGGGAATTGTGACGGTAGGGTGAGCGCATGGGCGCCGGTGAACAGCGCGACGGGGTCGAGCTGACCAATCTGGACCAGCCGCTGAGCGCGGACGCGGGCGCGACCAAGCGCGACCTGATCGACTACCTGGACGCCGTCGCCGACCGCATCCTCCCCGGCCTCGCCGACCGCCCGCTCACCGTGCTCCGGGTGCTGCGCGGGCGCGCGCCGTTCATGCAGAAGAACGTCCCCAAGTACACCCCGGAGTGGGTGCGCACGGTGTCGATGTGGGCCGAGTCCTCGCACCGCGAGGTGCGCTACGCCCTCTGCGACGACCGGCGCACCCTGCTCTGGTTCGCCAACCAGCGCGCCATCGAGTACCACCCCACGCTCGGCCTGGCCGCCGACATCTACCGCCCCACCCACCTGATCCTCGATCTGGACCCGCCGCCGGGCAGCGATTTCGCCGCCGTCGTCGCCGTCGCGCACCTGGTCCGGCGGGCGCTGGCGGACTGCGGGCTGGCGGGCGCGGTGAAGACCAGCGGCGCCAAGGGCGTGCACGTCTTCGTCCCGGTCGACGACGGCGCACCCGTCGACGACGTCGCGGCCGCGACCAGGGCGCTCGCGGCCAGGGCCGAGGCGCTCGACCCCGAGCTCGCCACCACGGCCTTCATCGTCGAGGACCGCAAGGGCAAGGTCTTCGTCGATTCGACGCGGGCGGGCGGCGCGACCGTGGTCGCCGCCTACAGCCCCCGCTTCCGGGCGGGCACCCCGGTCTCCTTCCCCCTGGACTGGTCCGACCTGGACCGGGTCACCCCGGCCGACTTCACCGTGCGCAGCGCGCTCGACGCGCTGGCCGGGCGCGACCCCTGGGCGGCCGCCATGCCCGCGCCGCAGCGGCTGCCCGCCGAGCTGATCGAGCACGGCCGGACCATCCCGGTGGCCAGGGTGGCCGCCATGCACGAGGGCAAGCGCCGGGCCAGGGCCCGGCGGGCGGAGGCACCGGAGTAACGATCCGGACAACCACCCGAAACCCGCACCTACACTCGCAATCATGAGTAGCTGGGTGCTTCCGCTGTTCCTCGGGCTGGGCCTGGCGGCCGCCTGCGGCTTCCGCGCCTTCCTTCCGCTGCTGATGCTCAGCGCCGCCGCGCGTTTCGACCTGTTCGGCCTCGACCTCAACGAGTCCTTCGCCTGGATCGGCTCGACCGGCGCGCTGGTCGCGCTCACGATCGCGACCGGTGCCGAGCTGCTCGCGGATCTCATCCCCTACGTGGACAACCTGCTGTCGATCGTGGGAAATATCACGGGGCCGATCGCGGGCGCCATCGCCGCCGGCTCGGTGTTCCAGGCCGCGGACCCCGCCACCGCCGCGCTCGCCGGGATCATCGTCGGCGCCCCGACCGCGCTCACCTTCAGCGCCACCCAGACCGGCGTGCGCGCAGCCAGCACCGCGACGACCGGCGGCCTGACCAACCCCGTCGTCTCGATCGTGGAGAACGTCCTGACCTTCTGGACGGCGCTGCTCGCCATGGTGCTGCCGGTAGTCATCCCCGTTCTGCTGGCCGCTCTCCTCTACCTCATGTGGCGGGTTACCCGCAGGTTCAAGCGGCGCCGCACACCGGTGATGTCGACCACCTAGCGAGCGCCGCGCCCGCGCCGGCCTTACGGTCGGCATGCGCCGAACTTCCGGGCCGCATACCCTGACCTTTCCCGTACTGAAGTCGGTTCTGCGCGGGGCCGTGCAGGACCGCTGTCGCCGCGGCGTCGGCGGAGTGAAGGAGTTCTTGGTCGATGGCCGCGGTGCCCCGATGACCCGTCCCGCCCGCACCCGCCCCGCCCGCACCGGTGCGCCGCGCGCGCTCAGACTGCCGCAGCTGCTCGCCGCCGCGGTGGAGGCGAATCCCGGCGGCGACGCGGTGGTCTACGCCGGGGCGGAGCAGAGCACCGAGCGGCTCACCTACGCCGAGCTGGACGCGCGGTCGAGCCGGTTGGCGCGCTCGCTCATCGCCCGCGGCATCGGCCCGGAGGACCTGGTGGCGATCGGTATCCGGCGCTCGGTGGCGTCGGTGCTCGCGGTGTGGGCGGTGGCCAAGACCGGCGCCGGGTTCGTGCCGGTCGACCCGAATTACCCCGCGGACCGGGTGCGGCACATGCTCACCGACTGCGGCGCCACGCTCGGACTCACCGTGTCGGCGGTGCGGCCGGGGCTCAGCGGCGACGTCCGCTGGCTCATGCTGGACAGCCCGGCCTTCCGCGCCGAGGTCGAGCAGCGCTCCCCGGAGGCGGTCACGAGCGCCGACCGGGTGCGGTCGCTGCGGGCCGGGCACCCGGCCTACGTCATCTACACCTCGGGCTCGACCGGCTCGCCCAAGGGCGTCGTGGTGACCCAGGCCGGGCTGGCCGGGTTCTGCGCCGAGCAGCGCGAGCGGTACGGCGTCGACACCGCCTCCCGCACACTGCACTTCGCCTCGCCCTCGTTCGACGCCTCGGTGCTGGAGCTGCTGCTCGCGGTGGGCGGCGGCGCGGCCATGGTGGTCGCCGACCCGGCCGTGTACGGCGGCGACGAGCTGGCCCGGCTGCTGCGCCGGGAGCGGGTGACGCACGCCTTCGTCACCCCGGCCGCGCTGGCGTCGGTGCAGCCCGCCGGGCTGGACGAGCTGCGCGTGGTGATCGCGGGCGGCGAGGCGTGTCCACCGGAGCTGGTGCGGCGCTGGGCCACCGGCGGCCGGGCGTTCCACAACGGCTACGGGCCGACCGAGACCACGATCATGACCAATATCAGTGCCCCGCTGCGGCCGGGCGAGGCCGTGACCATCGGCGCGCCGATCCGCGGGGTCACCGAGTTCGTGCTGGACGAGCGGCTGGTGCCGGTACCGGCAGGCGTGGCGGGCGAGCTCTACATCGCCGGTGCGCAGCTCGCCCGCGGCTACCACCGCAGGCCGGGGCTGACCGCGGGCCGCTTCGTGCCGAACCCGTTCGCGGCGGACGGTTCCCGGCTGTACCGCACCGGCGACCTGGTGCGGGCGACACCGGGCGGCGCGGTGGAGTACCTCGGCCGCACCGATTTCCAGGTGCAGCTGCGCGGCTTCCGGATCGAGCTCGGCGAGATCGAGGCCGCGCTGGCCGCGCACCCCGCGGTCGCGCAGGCCGTCGCGCTGGTACGCGCGCCCGATCGGCTCGTCGGGTACGTGGTGCCCGCCGGTGCGGCCGTCGACCCGGACGAGCTGCGCGACCACGTCGCGGCGCGGCTGCCCTCCTACATGGTGCCCGCCACCCTGGTCGTGCTCGACCGCCTCCCGCTCACCGGCAACGGCAAGCTGGACCGGGCCGCGCTGCCCGAGCCGGTCTTCGCGGAGCACGAATACCGCGCTCCGCGCACCGAACTGGAGCGCGCGCTGTGCGCGGCGTTCGCCGAGGTCCTGAAGCTCGAGCGGGTCGGGCTGGACGACCACTTCTTCGCGTGCGGCGGCAATTCGCTGCTCGCCGTCGCCCTCGCCGGGCGCCTGGAGCGGGTGCAGGCCGCGCGGGTGCCGGTGGCCTGGCTCTTCGCCGCTCCCACCCCGGCTCAGCTGGCCGAACGGCTCGCCGCGCGCGAGCCGCACCGGAACGGCGCCTTCGACCTGCTGCTCCCGCTCCGCCCCGGCGGCGCCGCGCCGCCGCTGTTCTGCTTCGCGCCCGCGGGCGGCATGGCCTGGTCGTTCGCCGGACTCGCCGCGCACCTGGAGCGGGACCGGCCGCTGTACGGCCTGCAGTCCCCCGCGCTGGCGGGCGCCGGGCTGCCGGACTCGCTGGAGGAGTGGGCCCGGCTCTGCGTGCGCGAGCTCAGGGCCGTGCAGCCCGCCGGGCCGTACCACCTGCTCGGCTGGTCGCTGGGCGGGGTGCTGGCGCACGCCGTCGCCGTCGAACTGCAGCGCGCGGGCGAGGAGGTGGCGCTGCTCGGCATGCTGGACAGCTCGCTCGAGGTGCCCGCCGACCGCTCCGGCGCCGTCGTGCTCGCCGACCTGCTCGGCGGCCTGGTCGACCCGGCCGCCCTGGCGGGCGCCGACCCCGCCGACCTCGCCGCGCACCTGGAGCGGCTGCCCGAGCCCTTCGGATCGCTCGGCCCGGCCCGGCTCCGGCACATCCTGGAGGCCGGGGTCCGCTCGCTCGACCTGGTCGCCGCCTACCGGCCGCACCGCTTCGACGGCGACCTGGTCTTCTTCAGCGCCGCCGCGCACGACCCGGCCGAATCCCGGTGCGCGCGCACCTGGACCGAGGCGGTCACCGGCGCCGTGCGCGACCACCCGGTGCGCGCCGACCACTGGCACATGACCGCGGCCGAGGTGCTCCCGGTGATCGCCGAGGCCATCGCGGCGGTGCCGACCCGCACCCCGGTGAGTGCCGCGCGGCGCTGACACCGGCGCTCCGGACCGGGTCGAACGGGGAATTCGCCATTCTCCCCCGGCCCTGTACCGTCGCTGAGGACATCGCGGACGAGAGAGTGTGGAGGGTGCGTGGGCGAGTCGATGACCTGGGTACAGGCGTTGGTACTCGGGCTGGTGCAGGGGCTCACGGAGTTCCTGCCGGTCTCCTCGTCGGGGCATCTGCGGATCGTCTCGTCGGTCTTCTTCGGCGACGACGCGGGCGCCTCCTTCACCGCCGTGACCCAGCTCGGCACCGAGGCGGCGGTGCTGGTCTACTTCGCCAAGGACATCGCGCGCATCGTCGTCGCCTGGTTCGCCGGGATCGGTGAGCGGCTGCGCGGGAAGCGGAACCCCGCCGAGCAGTCGGTGCCGATCACCGACCAGGTGACCACGAAGCTGCCGGTCTACAACCCGAACGACCCCGCCACCATGAAGCTGCCGGTGGTCACCGACGCGCCGGAGCGGGACGCGCAGCGCGACCTCGACTACCGCATGGGCTGGTACGTCATCATCGGCACCATCCCGATCGGGCTGCTCGGCTTCCTCTTCAAGGACGAGATCCGCACCGGCGCCAGGAACCTGTGGCTGGTCGCGACCATGCTCATCGTGTTCGCGCTGGTCATCGCCGCGGGTGAGTACTTCGGCCGCAAGGAGCGGCCGCTGGAGAAGCTCAGCACCAGGGACGGGATCATCATGGGGCTGGCCCAGTGCCTCGCGCTGATCCCCGGCGTCTCCCGCTCCGGCGCCACCTCCACCGCCGGGCTCTTCCTCGGGCTGGAGCGCGCCGCCGCGGTGCGGTTCTCCTTCCTACTCGCCATCCCGGCGGTCACCGCCTCCGGGCTCTTCAGCCTCCCGGACGCCTTCGAACCGGCGGGCGAGGGGCTGAACGCCTCCGGCCCCCAGCTGCTGGTCGCCACCATCCTGGCCTTCGTGGTCGGCTACGCCGCGATCGCCTGGCTGCTCAAGTTCGTCGCCAACCACTCGTTCTACTGGTTCGTCGGCTACCGGATCATCCTCGGGATCGTCGTCATGGCGCTGCTCGCGACCGGCGTGGTCGCCGCGACCTGACCCCGCGACGCCGAGATCCCGCTCCCCGGCGAGGGAGCGGGATCTCAGGTCACCCGCGGGCGAAGTCGCCCAGCAGGGTCGGCACCGCCGCGTCGAAACCCGCGACGTCGAGCATGCCCGCGTCGGACGGGTCCGCGATGCTGAAACCGGTCGCGGTCATCCCGACCACCACCAGCTTCGCGGCCGGGTTGACCTCGCGGCGGTACTGCTTCAGCGCCTGGAAGGGGTGGGTCGACCCCGCCCAGGTCTCGTTGTCGGTGTACACGGAGAACACGTCGACCTCGAGGCCGTGGCGCAGCGCGTGCAGCATGGGTAGCGCGCAGTCGGTCGCGCCGAACGGCAGGTTCGCCGTGCTCTTCAGCACGTCGTCCAACCGCTGCCGCGGCCCGATCGCCAACTTCCGCAGCCCGTCCTGCCCCCGCTTCCGCGCGGCGGTGAAGCCGACCACGCTGTACCGCCGCTCGGTGGCCGCGGTGACCATCGCGAGCGCGGTCGACGCCTCCCGCGCGCTGATCGGCAGCCCCGCGATCATCGCCCCCATCGACCCGGAGACGTCGAGCGCGAGCAGGTGCCGCTTCCCGGTCGGCCGGACCGCCTCGAAGGCCGCGTAGAACGCGGCGTCCAGCGCGTCCACCACCGGCCGCGAGGGCTGCCAGGTGCCGCCGCCGCGCACCCCGCGCCCGGAGGCGTAGGTGCGCAGCGCGACCAGCACCGAGATCGGGTGCACCCGGCCGCGCCGCAGCCGCTCGGCGTCGGTGAGCTGTGCGCACACCGCGTCGGTGCGGTCCGCGAGCGGGTCGAGCAGCCCGAGCCCGGTCAGCCGCGGCAGCTGCCGCAGCAGCGCCGTCTGCGGAATCCCGTTGTCCAGCAGCGCCTCCCACACCACGCGCTCGCCGAGCGCGTGGTCGGGCAGCATCTCCCAGGACAGTCGGTACTCGCGGATGAGCCCGGGCAGCGCGGCGACCGGAGCCGTCCGCGCCCGCTCGAACCCCTCGACGATCCACAGCCCGGCCACCGCGGGCTCGCGCCCGCAGATCCAGTCGAAGAGCCGCTTGCGGTCGTCCTCGGTGGTCAGCGGGTGCGCCAGCCGCAGCAGGTCGCGGTGCGTCCAGCCCTCGCGCTGCCGGTACTTGACCGCCTGGAACGCGAGATCGTCGACGGACTTGCCGGTGTACCAGCCCGCGACACCGCGGCGCAGGCCACGGCCCCAACCGCGGAACTGCTCGACGTAGCGCGCGAACAGGAACAGGTGCGTCCCGGTACGCGCCACCAGCGGCAGCGCCGCCAGCGCGGTGCGCCGCCCGTCGGCGTCGCCGAGCGAGGCCGCGGCGGCGAGCGCGAACAGCGCCGGGTTCTGCTTCGGCGCCCGACCCGAGGTCGAGATCGCGACGACCTCGTCGACCAGGTCGGCGGTGCGCTCCCGCGCGAAGGTGAGCACGACCTCGGCATTGTCCGCCGTGAGGTCGCGCGCGTTCACGTAGTAGGTGCCGCCGTCGGTGCCGAGCGTCAGGAAGCGGCGCAGCCGCACCTCGGGCGTCACCGGGAAGACGAAGCCGCCCGCGGAGTTCGGCACCTGGTCCGGACGCGCGCGCTCGCGCTGTGTGGTCTTCCGGCGATTGATCTTCGACAGCACGTCCATGGTGGTTCCTCCTCCCGTGCGGTCACGGCGATCCGGGGTGGGCGGTCGTGGTGTGCCGACCGGCGATAAGTGCTCTGCCATCTGAGCTACGGGAGCGCGCGCTCCCGGCAGGACTCGAACCTGCGACCGCTCCATTGAAAGTGGTAACCGACCGACTCCGGCCCGCCCACCGCGGATTGCCTGGACAGAACTGTAGGCAACCAGCCTGCGCCGCCGCCAACCATTTTCGGCGCGAACCCGGGATCGGTAGGGCGCCGCCCGCCCCTACGGTCGTCCGGACCCCGCCCCCGCAGCCCCGGAGTGCCGACCATGCGATTCCGCGCCCGCCCCGAACCAGCGCCGCTCCCCGGCCTCGCCACCGTCCGCGCGGTGCGGCACACCGGCAGCAGTGTGCGCGGCAGGCCGCGGCTGCGGCTCGCGCTCACCGTCGACGCGGGCGGGCGCCGCTTCGACACCGACGCCGTGCTCGAGGTCCCGCTGAGCGAGATGTCGCTGCTGCGCCCCGGCGTCGTCCTCCCGGTCCACTGCACCGCCCGCCGGGTCCGGCTCGACCTGGACCGCACCGAGCGCGGGGTAGCCGCCGAGGCCGTGGTGCGCTGGTTCGCCGTCCCCGGCCCGGTGCAGGCGGGCAGGCCGCTGGTGCTGCTCGGCCTGCTCGTCATCCGCCCGGACGGGAGCGCCTTCCACACCCGCACCGAGCAGTACCTGCCCGCCGCCGCGCTCGGCGGGGTCGAGGTCGGGTGCGCGCTGCGCGTGCACTACCTCCTCTCCACCGAGCGCGAGGTGGTGGTCTCGGTCCTGGTCAGCGCGTAGCGGCGTGCACCAGGCGGATGCCGGAGCCGATGGGGTGCGCAGTGGGGGCGCCGTACTCGCCGAGCAGCTCTCCGGCCGGACGGTCCTCGAGCAGGGTGAAGCCGAAACCTTCCAGCAAGGTCCGCATTTCGTCGGCGGTGAAGTAGCTGAGCCAGGGCTCGCCCGCTGCGGCGACCCGCTCGGCGCGGGCGCACACCTCCGGACTGGGGGGCACCGGGTAGTCGAAGACGAGGTCGGCTTTTCGGCCCGCGATGTAGCCGAGAGTGTCGTCGATGGCGGCGCGGGGCAGGTAGACGATGACGCCGAGCCAGACGAACACCGTGTCGGCCGCGCGGTCGAGCACGGCGGCGGCCGGCCCGTCCGCGAGGGTCGCCCGCTCGAAGTCGACGGGGGCGAAGGTCAGCGTCGGCGGCACTTCGATCCCGGCCTCGCGCAACCGGTTTCGCTTCCATGCCTGGGTGTCGGGGTGGTCGACCTCGACATAGCGGACGTCCGGGTGCGGGTTGCGGTAGGCGGCGGTGTCCAGCCCGGCGCCGAGCACCACCACCTGGCGGGTGCCGCCCGCGACCGCCGCAGCCACCCGGTCGTCGGCGAACCGGCTGCGGGCGGCGATGGTCAAACGGCGGACTCGCGCCGCCTCCGCGTCGACGCCGCGGTCGAATTCACCGGTCGGCTCGGTGCCCGCGACGATTCGGGTCGCGATGGGGTCGGTGAAGACGCGCGGATCGTCCAGCGTCTGGTGCTGGGCCCGCGCCCGGGCGACGGCCAGCGCGGTCCTGCTCGGTTGTCCGACCTCCACCCCGCCACCCTACGACTCGATCCCGAGTTCCCGCCGCAGCCCCCGCGACGCCCGCACCTCATGCGCGCCGGATACTTCAGCGGGTACCGAAATGTCCACGCTCTACCGTCATGGCCATGAGCTTCCGCCTGGGCGGCACAGCGGGGGCGCGGCTCGGCAGGCGGCTCGGCCCGGCGCTGCTGCGCAAGATCATCGTGGTCGTCGGGGTCACCGCGGTGGCCGTCATGGTGGTGACCTGACCGGTCCGGCTACGCGACCTCGGCCGAGCACGAGCCGAACTCGATCCCGGGTAGGCCGGTCACGTCGTGCACGGTCTGCACCGAGTGCTGCTGATGCACGCCCACACCGAGCGCGGTCACCGCCCGGACGGCGACGGCGGTGAGCGCGGCGGTGGCCGCGGACTGATTCCAACCGCGCGCCCAGCGGAGCTCCCCTGAACCGCCGCGGGCCAGGGCGATCCACTCGTCGGTACCTGGCATCGGCACAGTGCGGGGCATGTGCCTGGCGCCGGGAATCCAGGTGGCGGTGCTGAGCGCGGCGGTGGCCAGCCGGGAGTCGAGCGCGAAGTAGGTGCGCACCGGGACGCCGAGATCGCGGGTGAGCGCGTGCTGGTCGGCGAAGTCGGTGCGGTACATCCGGCGACGGCCGTGGCCGGGCAGGTCGAAGGTCAGTGGGGCGGTGTAGTTGCGCACCGTCCCCGCGCCGTCCCGGAAGGTGCGGCCGAGCAGTCCGTAGGACCACGCGGTGGCGGCGGCGCCGTGCTTCTCCCCCGCGCCGAGCATGACGCCGATGTCCACCGGCCCCGGCGCGGCCGCGTGCACCGCCGCGGCCAGCAGATTCGTCAACCCCGGTGCGAGCCCGACACCGATCAGCACCGGCGCGGCGGGGGTGAGCCGCTCCAGCTCGGCGAGGTAGTCGGAGGTGGCGGAGATGTCGACGAAGGCGGCGCCCGCGGCGGCGACGGCGGTCGCGACCCGCGGGTCCTCGGAGCCGGAGGCGTTCACCACCACCTCCGCCGCCGCGGCGGCCCGGCGGAGCGAGCCGAGCTCCGCCTCCGCGAGGTCCACCCGGACGTCGGCGCGGTCCGGATCGCGCCCGGCCGCCAGCGCGGTGGTGCCCGCGCCGCGGAGTTCGCCGATCAGATGCTGCCCCACCGCGCCGTACCCACCGAGAACCAGAACCGTCATACCGCAAGCATACCCGTAAGGGGTACCGATAATAGCGGTGAACGTCATTTAGTAAATGCTATTCACAAAGACGGGAGTGATGTGGTTCACTGCGAGGAACCTGTTCCGAGGAGGTACCCGTGTCCGTCTCGCACGACTTCGACTTCACCGATCCCGACCTGCTCGCCACCCGGCTCCCGATCGAGGAGTGGGCCGAGCTGCGCCGCACCGCCCCGGTCTGGTGGGTCGACCAGCCGAACGGGGTGAGCGGCTTCGACGACGGCGGGTACTGGGTGGTCAGCAAGCTCGACCACATCAAGCAGATCTCGAAGGACAGCGAGACCTGGTCGACCAATGCCAACACCGCGGTCATCCGGTTCAACGGCGACATCACCCGCGAGGAGATCGACATCCAGCGCGCCATGCTGGTGAACACCGACCCGCCCGCGCACGACAAGCTGCGCCGGATCATCTCCCGCGGCTTCACCCCGCGCGCCGTGCAGACCCTGCGCGACGCGCTGCACGAACGCGCCGAGCGGATCGTGCACGAGGCCAAGCGGACCGGCGGCGGCGACTTCGTCCAGCAGATCGCCTGCGAGCTGCCGCTGCGGGCGATCGCCGAGCTGCTCGGCGTGCCGCAGTCCGACCGCGGCAAGCTCTTCGACTGGTCGAACCAGATGATGGGGTACGACGACCCGGAGTTCGACGGCAACCACAAGCTGGCCACCGCCGAGATCATGGGCTACTCCTGGAACCTGGCCGAGGAGCGGCGCAGGTGTCCGGCCGACGACATCGTGAGCACCCTGGTCACCGCGGACATCGAGGGCGAGGCGCTCGGTTCCGAGGAGTTCGCCTGGTTCGTCATCCTGCTCGCGGTGGCGGGCAACGAGACCACCCGCAATGCGACCACGCACGGCATGAAGGCCTTCGTCGACCACCCCGGGCAGTGGGAGCGGTACCGGGCCGAGCGCCCGAAGACCGCGCCGGACGAGATCGTGCGCTGGTCCACCCCCGTGGTCGCCTTCCAGCGGACCGCGCTGCGGGACACCGAGATCGGCGGCCAACACATCGGGGCGGGCCAGCGGGTCGGGCTCTTCTACGCCTCGGCCAACTTCGACGAGGAGCGCTTCGACGACCCGTTCGCCTTCGACATCACCCGCAGCCCCAACCCGCACGTCGGCTTCGGCGGCACCGGCACGCACTACTGCGTCGGCGCCAACCTGGCCCGGCTGCAGCTCGACCTGATCTTCAACGCCATCGCCGACGTCATGCCGGATCTGCGCCAGCTCTCCGAGCCGGTCCGGCTACGCTCGGGGTGGTTGAACGGGATCAAGAGCTGGCAGGTCGCCTACGAATGACGAGTCCGGGATGACGGCCCGCCGGGGCCGGGCGCCCGCGGTCAGCGACGCGGACATCCGGCGGGTCGCCCGCGCCCAGCTGGCCGCGCACGGCCCCGAGGCGCTCACCCTGCGCGCCATCGCGGGCGCGCTGAACGTCACCGCGCCCGCCCTGTACCGGTACTACGGCTCGCGCGACGAGCTGGTCGCGGCGCTGCGCCGGGACATCTGCCTCGCGCTCGCCGACCGGCTCGCCGCCGAGGCGGCCGAGCTGCCGGACGACGGCCTCGGCCAGCTCTTCGCGCTGTGCCGCGGGTTCCGGCGCTGGGCGCTGGCGAACGCGCACGAGTTCACCCTGGTCTTCGCCTCGCCGCAGCACGGCCGGCCGGAGACGCGGCGCTTCGAGGAGCCGTTCGGCCGGGTCTTCCTGGCCTCCGTCGGCCGGTTGCTGGCCACTCACGACCTGGCGCTGCCGCCCACCGACGACATTCCGGAGACGCTGCGCGCGGACCTGGTCGGCTACCAGTACGACCTGCTCGCCATGCTCGCCGCCGCGGGCCAGAAGTTCCCGGCGGAGAAGCTCGACCTCGGCGTCACCTACCTGATGATGACGCTGTGGGCCCGGCTCTACGGCCACGTGACGCTCGAGGTGTTCGGCAACTACCCGATGCGGGTGCGCGACCCGGACGCGGTCTTCGAGGCGCTGCTCGCCGAGCTGGCCGCGGGCATCGGGATCAGCGGACCCTGATCACGGCTTCGTCCGGCCGGGCAGCGGGTGCGGCAGGATGCCGTCGGCGAAGTAGAGCAGCGAGCCGCAGCCGTCGCAGCGGTAGGCGTGCTGCTCGTCCACCAGTTGGCCGAGCTCGCTCGGCGCGTCGGTCATGAACCCGGTGTGCCCGGTGACGAAACCGATCTGCCCGAGGTAGGTGCGCGGCCGTTCGCACCACGGGCAGTCGAGGTCGATCCGGGCCGCCCGGCGCTGGATCTCGGCGGTGCGCTCGGCGATCCGCTGCTCCGCCTGTCGCACGTAGTACTGCCCCTCGGAGACGCTGATCCGGCTCGGCGAGCTCCACGGCCCCTCGTAGCCGGTGTCGACCGCGGTGCGCAGCTGCGCGAACTCGGCCTGCGAGGCGGGCACCGCCCGGCTGCCGCGGATTCCGCCGTCGGCCCGGAAGGTGACCTCGGCCCGCGAAACACGCTCCGGCAGCCCGTCGTAGAGCCGGACCTTCCGCGGGTCGCGCCGGTCCGGGGTGTACTCGATCCCGCTCTTCGCCACGGCGCCACGCTAGCGGCGCCGGGTTACCACCACGGTAATTCCGGGGGCATTCGGACGGCGCCGTTCCCGGATACCGTGACGGCACGGCCCGACGGAAGGAACTCCGATGTCCGCTCTGCGCAGGACAGCGCTGCTCGTGCTCGCCGTATTGCTCGGCGCGGCAGCACTTCTCGTTCCCGCCGCGCCCGCGTCGGCGAGCGCGATCGTGCGCTGGGAGAACCGGGTCAGCGACCGCATTCTCGACATCGGGATCTCCTCGCCGAACCTGGAGGGGCCGGACTGGTCGGTCAAGGTGGTGCGGCTGCTGCTGCCCCCCGGCTGGTCGAAGGAGGCCGACCGGAGCTGGCCGACGATCTGGGTGCTGCACGGCGGGTTCGACGACCACAGGTCGTGGAGCGACAAGGGCGATCTGGCGGCGCTCACCGCCGGGAGGGACGCCATCGTCGTGCTGCCCGAGACCAGCTGGTGCAGCGCGTACAGCGACTGGTGGAACTACGGCGCCGCCGGTGCGCCCGCCTGGGAGAAGTACCTGCTCGGCGATGTGCGCACGGTACTGGAGTCGACGTACAAGGCGAATACGACGCGCGCCGTCGCAGGGAATTCCATGGGCGGGCTCGGTGCCATGAAGTTTGCGGCGAAGTACCAGGGGTGGTTCCGGTCGGCGGCGTCGTTCAGCGGGAACGTGGATCCGCTGCACGAGTCGGGCGCACCGGGCGGGCCCGACCTGCCCGGTCAGGGGTGCGGCGCGGACTGGAAGCGGGTCTGGGGCGACCTGCCCGCGCAGGAGCACATCTGGCTGGCGAACAACCCGTACAGCCAGGTGCACGAACTCACCGATATCCCGCTCTTCGTCTCCTACGGAGAGGGCGACGCGATCGAGCGGAAGGCGTACGAGCAGAACTTCCGCTTCGTCGACGCGCTCCAGGAGGCGGGCGCCCAGGTCGACGAGCGCCACGTGCCCAGCCAGGGCCACAACTGGGACGCCTGGAAGATCCAGATGAACAACGCCCTCCCCATGCTGCTCTCCTCGGTCGGCGCGTGAGCGCAGCCGCCCGCTTGCCGCACCGCCGCACCGGCGCGCCGATCCTGGGCGAGGAGCGTCGGCGGGTGCTGCGCCTGCTCCGAGCGCACGCCCCCGATGCGGGTGCGTGGACCTGGTCCGAGGTCGGCGCCGACGGGACGGTGCTGCGGCAGGCGGTCTTCCTGGAGAGGCTGCCCCTGGCCGCACCCGACCCGCCGGGACCTGCGATCGACGGTTGTGCCGGGGGCGCCGCTACCGCGGTTTCGGTGGAGGACCGCGAGCGGGTGCGGAACGAGTACGGCGCGCGCGGCGTCGCGTTCTACGACGCGATCCAGGGCACGGCCGTCGCTGTCCAGGCCGATGCCGTCGACGTGTCGCAGGCGGATTTCGATCGGGTGTGGGAGCACGCCGCGCGGCAGCGCCGATTCACCCGCCACACGACCGGCCCGCTGCCGGTGGGGACGCGGCTGACCGGCACCGTGACGTCGGTGCCGTGGGGCCCGGGCATCACCGGGCTGTTCGTCGACATCGGTTCGGTCTCCGACGCTTTCATGGACCTGCTCAGCGTGCGCCGCCCGGCGGAACAGTGGCCGGAGGTGGGCGATATCCTCGCGGTCGAAGTGGTTGCCGTCAACCTCTACCTGTGGTCGTCGCCGTGGCGGGAAACCAGGATTCAGGTCCAGCTGGCGCTGATCGGCGGCATCGCGGCGCGGGCGGTGAATGGACACCCGTCCGAGACTGGGTAATGTCGATCGTCGCAGCACAGGAGGATCGATGGTCAGCTTCTTCACGCCGGACGGCGACACGGTGGTTCCCGAGAAGGTCGCGCGCAGCGGCTGGGGCGGCGGGCACCTGGGCGGCCCCGGCGTGTGCGGGCTGATGGCGCGCGAGGTCGAGCGGTACTGCCCGGAGGGTTTCGTCCCGGCCCGGATGACCGCCGACCTGTTCCGCCCGGTGTGGGACCGGCCGATCACCGTG
The DNA here is from genome assembly GCF_042667085.1 of Nocardia sp. NPDC057353. Classification (NCBI taxonomy): domain Bacteria; kingdom Bacillati; phylum Actinomycetota; class Actinomycetes; order Mycobacteriales; family Nocardiaceae; genus Nocardia; species Nocardia sp. NPDC057353. Next base: position 42,734 of record NZ_JBHVAK010000009.1, on the reverse strand, counting down.
CAGAGCGAGGTGGTGCGCACCGGCAGGCGGATCACCGTCGCGGACGCGCGGATCGTGCAGGACGGCGAGGTGCGCGCCCGCTCGACCGTGGTCTTCCTGAGCACCGGCGCCACCCCGCCCGGAGAGCTGTGGCGCCCCGAGCGCGAGCTGCCGGTGCCGCCGGTCGGCATCGTCCCGCCGGAGGGCGCGCGCCCGCTGTTCCGCAGCGGTGAGCGGGAGTGGTCCCGGGAGTACGGCGACCACCAGAACGCGGACCGCAAGATCTCCTGGCACGCCATGCCCGCCCTGGTCGCCGGGGAGAAGCTCACCCCGTTCCAGCACGCCGCCATGGTCGGCGACACCGCCAACCACATCTGCCACTGGGGTTCCGAGGGCGCGGGCTACATCAACGCCGACATGACGCTCACGCTCTCCCGGCTGCCGATCGGCTTCGAGCTGGGGCTGCGCGCCGAGGACTCGCTCGCCACCGACGGCGTCTCGATCGGCACCGCGACCATGTACGACCGCACCGGCCCGCTCGGCACCTGCGTGGTCACCTCGCTCGCCAACGCCGACAAGCTGATCGACTACACCGCGCCGCGGCGCTGACCGGCTGCGCCGCCGGGTATCCCGGCGGCGCGGGTTCGGGCGCTCCGGTTAACAGCGGGCCCGCGCGGGGATATCTTCGGGCAGTACCCGCCGCGCGCCCGAACCCGGATCACGCCGGCCGGGTCCGCGTTCCCTGGAGGCAGCCGTGCCCACTCCCCTCGTCCGGATCTCCGCGACCGCTGCGGCGCTCGCCCTCGCCGTCCTCACCCTCACCGCCTGCGACGACGAGACCGCGGGGACCGCGACGCCCGCGGGCTCGTCGGCCACCTCGTCGGCCGGTGCCCCGGCCGGGGCGCCCGGCGGGCGCTCGGAGCAGGCCACCGTGCGCACCGTCGGCAAGACCGGCTGGTACGACGGCTTCACCATCACCGTCGACAAGGCCACCGTGGTCCCGGACGAGTACGGCGGCGCCCAGGTGGCCATCGACATCACCTACGTCAACGACGGCCGCACCGACCGCATGCTCGGGCTCACCCCGACGCTGCTGGTGAACGGCGAGCTGGACGGCGGCGCCACCTTCGACAGCCCGACCGTCGCCGCTGGCGGCAAGGGCAGGGGCAGGGCCGAGACGCCGGTCCGGGCGCTGGACGACGCCGAGCGGCTGATCGACACCATCACCGTCGTCTACGGCACCGCCGCCGACAACCAGACCATCATCCCGCTGGCGGAGGACGAGCAGGTGCGCAGCGTCGAGCCGCGCAGCTTCCCGGTCTCGGCCACCGTGACCCAGGGCGAGACCACAGCGACCGTCACCGGCGCCACCCTGCACCCGAGCTACAGCACCGGCGACCGCGGCAGATCCGACCTGTCCCTGCAGGTCACGCTCACCGGTGGCAGCGGGATCCCGGACGGCGGCACCAACGTCTACTACCAGTACTTCAGCATCCGCACCCCGGACGGCCGCACCCTGCCCGCCGACTTCAAGGGCCCGATCAACGAGCTGCTCGGCGCCGGCCAGACCATCGACAACCCGGACCTCCTCGCGGTCTTCGTGGTCGCCTCCCCCGGCACCGGCACCTACACGCTCTCCTACAACGCCCTCGGCCCCGAGGGCGAAGCCTCCGCGCCGACAGCCACCTTCACCCTGGAGTAGGGCCGGAACGGCAGCCGATGCCGCCATCGAACGACGGGCCGATGAACGGTGGGGCAAGGGGCGATGGCCACCGGCTCGAATCCCGGTTGACCGGACAATTCGGGCGGGCGCGGGGTGCTGGACGGCGGTTACGCTCTGGTCCGTGCACATCTCGCGGCGGCTGTACCTCGGCGCGGAGTTCGCGCTGCTCTTCGGTGGGGGCGCCGCGCTCTACAGCGCGCGGTTCCGCGGCACCTCGCCGATTCCGGTGCTCGTCGCGCTCGGCATCGGGGTGACCAGGCAGCTGCGCCGCTCGGCCACCTTCGACCGGCGCAACTTCTGGCGCGCGGAGGCGCTGGGGCCGGAGGTCGGGCCGATGCTGCTGCTGGTCGGGGCGAGCGGGGCGGTGCTCACCGCCGCGGTGGCCGCGCTGCGCCCCGCCGACCTGTTCGAGCTGCCGCGCCGCCACCCCGGGCTGTGGGCGGCGGTCATGGTGCTGTACCCGGTGCTGAGCGTGTACCCGCAGGAGTTGGTGTTCCGCGCCTTCGTCTTCGACCGCTACGCCGCGGTCTTCGGGAACGGCCCGGTCCTGGTCCTGGCCAGCGCGGCCGCCTTCGGCTACGTGCACATCGCCTTCGGCAGCTGGCTGTCGGTGCTGCTCAGCGGTGCGGGCGGGGTGCTGTTCGCCCTGCGCTACCAGCGCACCGGCTCGCTCTTCGCGGCCACCGTCGAGCACTCGCTGTACGGGATCCTGGTCTTCACCGTGGGGCTGGGGCGGTACTTCTACCACGGCGCGGCCGATGTCGCGCTCGCCGCGGCGTCGCCGACCGCGGCACGCACGGCGGCGGCCCCGTCCGTGGACGGGGCCGCCGGTGGAACTGCGCTCAGCGCGCGCCGGTCGTCGTCGACGTCCCGGATTCGGTCGTGGTGGCGGCGGGTTCGGTCGTCGTCGCCTGCGGCGTCGTGGTGGGCGGCGCCGCGATCTGCGGGGTAGTCACCGGCGGCTGCGTCGTGGTGGTCGCCGACCCGGTGCCGGAGGTGGTGCTGCCCGCGGTGGTGCTCGATGCCGAACCGCTCCCGGTCGTGGTGGTCCCGCTCGGCTTCGCCGTGGTCGTGGTCGCCTTGGCGGCCGTGCTCTGCACCGCGGCCTGCACCGTGGCGTAGTCGTCCGGCTCCGGCTTGGCCTTGGTGTTCACCGGCTCCCCGGCCTGGGCCTGCTTGGCCAGGTGGGTGAGCCAGGCGGCGGCGTACTGGGCGGAGGTGAGCGGCCGGTCGTTCTTCGGGTCGGCGTCGTCCCAGTAGTCGAAGTGGTGGCCGGTGTGGTTCGGGCCGAGGGTGAGCTGGTAGGGGTCGCTCAGCACGACCGGGATGGTGTTCTCGTTGGTGGCGATCAGCCCGACGATCTCGTTGAGCACCTTCTGCGGCAGGTAGGCCAGCGGGGAGAGGTCGTCCGCGGCGATGGCGTCGGCCTTGGCGGGCTTCTGCGGGGCGGCCTTCGGGTCGTACTGCGGATCGGAGACCCGCAGCAGCACGTCGAGGAAGGTCTCGTCGCTCTGCATCCAGGTGCCGATCCCCTGGGCCTGGATGTCGGCGAAGGCGGCGATCGCGATCCGGCCGAGCGCGACGGCGACGTCCTGACCGGTCGCGGGGTTGAGCCCCTCGCGCTCCAGCCGGTCCATGTCGAGCTGCCTGCCGACGTTCACCACGAGCGTCAGCAGCGAGATGTTCTCCGGGGCGGCGCAGGTCAGGTCGCCGTCGGAGCAGAAGGAGGCGATCTTGCCGTCGAGGGCGCCGAAGCCGCCCGCGGTGCCTGCGACCGCGCCCTGCCCGGAGGTCGGGGTGCAGTCGGCGGTCTGGAACTGCTGGTCGAAGCCGTCCGGGTTGGTGCAGGCGTTCGCCGCGCCGATGAACGGGCCGTCGCCGGGCGACCGGCCCGCGTCGGCGAGGATCACCACGCCGACCACGTCGTCCGGGTCGACGATGCCGTACTCGCCGTCGGCGCCGGGCTCCTGGTTGCCGATCTCCATAGCGACCCGGCGCACCACGTCGGCGCCCTCGCTGTAGCCGACGATGGCGAACCTGGTGTCCGGGCAGGCCGCGCTGATCTCGCTCATGACCTGCTTGGTGTTCGCCACCCCGGTCTCGACCGCGTCCTCGTAGCTGGCCATGTTCGCGGGGTAGGCGATGTAGACGGCGGCGTACGAGTCCGGGTCCACCGCGCCGTCGGGGGCGTTGACGACCGGGTCGACCCACTCGCTGTTGTGGTCGCCCGCGAGCGCGGCGGGCAGCGGCTTGCCGTCGGCGTCGACCAGCAGCTTGGTGCTGTTCTCGGCGGGCGCGTCGTTGCGACCCGCGACCGAGATGGTCACCATGTCGTGGCATTCGGTGACCGAGCTGGTGAGCTGGGTGGCGTCGTCCCGCTCCGGTGCGGTGACGGCCCAGGTGGCGGCCACGATGGCGACCACGCCGAGCGTGGCGGGCGCGACGACCGCGGTGGCGATGCGGTGGCGCGCGAAGAAATCCCTGAGAGGCATCCCGGTATCCGTTCCTGAATCGACGAGCGGACGGACAGGCCCCCCGACGGGCCGTTTGTCACCAGGCACGTCGAAATCCGAGGGGTTGGTGTTACGGGTGGTGCCCGGTGATCTTCCCATACTCGGCACCCGAGCCGTATAGTCGAACTCGGTTATTCGAACTCGACCAAAGGTGAGTCATGCCGCCACGCGCCGCCCGCACCCCGCTCACGCTGGCGGTGCTGAGCCTGCTCGCCGAGTGCCCGCGGCACCCCTACGAGATGCAGGCACTGATCCGGCAGCGCCACGTCGGCGACGTGGTCCGGCTGCGCGGCGGCTCGCTCTACGACGCCATCGCCCGGTTGGAGGCGCTGGAGCTGATCGAGGCGGTGGGCTCGGCCCGCAACGGCGCCCGCCCGGAGCGCACCGTCTACGCCGTGACCGCGGCGGGGCGGGCGCAGCTCACCGAGCAGCTGCGCGAGTACCTCGCCGAGCAGGCCGAGGAGTTCCCCGTCTTCCCCGCCGGGCTCGCGCATGCCCTGCACCTGCCCGCCGCCGAGGTGGTGGCGCTGCTGCGGAATCGGGCGGCGGCGCTCACCACCCGGATCGCCGATGTCGACGCCGATCTTGAGATCGCCCGCGCCGCCGCGGTCCCGCGCGCGGTCCTGCTCGAAGCCGAGTACGCCCAAACCGTGCGGCGCGCCGAACTGGCGTGGCTGCACGGCATCGTCACCGAACTGGAGTCGGGCGAGCTCGCCTGGCCGGAGCTGGAGGAAGAATGAGTCAGGTCGCGCTGCCCCGCAAGGTGCGGTTCTTCAACGTCGTCATCAAGGGGCTGCAGCGAATCGGCCTCTCGACCGGTCCGGTCACCGTGCTGACGGTGCGCGGGCGCAAGAGCGGGCAGCCGCGCAGCACCCCGGTCACCCCGTTCCGGCTGGACGGCGCCGAGTACGTGCTGAGCGGCCTCCCCGGCTCGGCCTGGGCGCACAATGTGCGCGCCGCGGACACCGTGGAGCTGCGCAGCGGCCGCCGCACCCGCACCGCGCGCATGGTGGAGATCCCGGTCGCCGAGCGCGGGCCGATCCTGCGCGCCTTCGTCGAGCAGGTGCCGCGCGGGGTGGCGATGATGCGCGACGCCGGGGTGGTGCGCACCGGGTCGGTCGCCGAGTTCGAGGCCGCCGCGGACCGGCTCGCCCCGTTCCGGATCGACCCGGCCTGAGCGCTACCGGGTCATTCGATCCGGTGTTCGGTGACCGGCGAGCTCAGGTCGGTCCCGTTGAGCGACAGGTACAGCACGTCCTCGGTCACCGACACGCTCAGCGTGTTGCGCCGCTGCACGAGCGCGGCCGCGGCGTCGACGAACTCGCGGTCGAAGGCGCGCACCGGGATCTCCGCCGCCCGGTGCACCTTCTTCCCGGTGAACTGGGCGAGCACCTTGGCCGGGTCGCGGTGGGTGTACACCGCGACCCGCTCGGCGAGTTTGCTGCCCCGGTGCACCCGCTCGGCGTCGGGGGCGCCGACCTCGATCCAGGCGGTGATCCGGCCGGTGTGGTCGCGCACGAGCACGGCGGGTTCGTCGGTCGAGGAGACTCCGCCGTCGCTGAAGGTGATCCCCTCGCGGTACTCCAGGCAGTAGGCGAGCAGCCGGGTGATCATGAACTCCGCGGTCTCCGAGGGGTGCCGCGCCACCCGCGTCTCCCACTCCTCGTAGACGCCGCGGTCGATATCGGCCAGGTGCACCGCGAAGGTGTGCACGGTCGCGCTCAGTGCCATGAACGCAGCAGCTTAGCCGGTGCCGAGCACCCGCTCGCGCACCTCCGGGCTCCACTCGACGTACTCGACCAGCACGCCGTCGGGGTGCCTGGCGTAGAGGAAGCGGCCGGTGGCCGAGGATTCGGGGCCGTGCGTCACGGTGGCACCCGAATCGGCGAGCTGCGCGCGCAGCGCGTCCAGGTCGGCGACGACGAGCGGGCCGACGGTCCCGCGGTACCGGTCGGTGGCCTCCGGTGGCCCGGCGACGATCAGCAGGTCGCCGACGGCGGCGAGCTCGGCCGCCTCGAAACCGAAGCGCAGGTCGGCGGGGCGGCCGACCAGCGTCTCGTAGAGCGGCAGCGCACGGTCCAGGTCGGTGACGAAGAGCCGGGCGTAGGTTTTGAGGATCACGTCGGGCACGCTACGGATCGGCGCCGCCGGGCGGGAGTACGCACTTCGATGTGAGAGGGGGCCGCGATGCCGACCGAGCAGGAGCAGGCCGCGGCGGTGGCCAGGCGGGTGTTCGGCGTGCTGTCCACCAAGTGGGCGCTGGCCGCGCTGGAGGCGCTCGGCGCTGGCGAGCGCCGCTTCGCCGAGCTGCACCGCGAGCTCGACGGCATCAGCTACACCGTGCTCACCCGCACGCTGCGCGCGTTGGAGGCCGAGGGGGTCGTCACCCGCTTCGACCACGGCACCGCCGCGCCGCGGGTGGACTACGCGCTCACCCCGGCGGGCCGCGCCCTGCTCGGCACCGTGCACGGGCTGTGCACCTGGTCGCGCACCCACCTGGACGAGCTGCTCGCCCCCTGAGACGCGAAACGGCCCCGGCGAATCGCCGGGGCCGCCATTGCTACCGGGTCAGGCGTTCGCGCGCTTGGGCAGCTTCCAGCCCGGGCGCGGGTAGTGGCAGGTGTAGCCGTTCGGGTAGCGCACCAGGTAGTCCTGGTGCTCCGGCTCGGCCTCCCAGAACTCGCTCGCGGCGGTCACCTCGGTGACGACCTTGCCCGGCCAGAGCCCGGAGGCGTCGACGTCGGCGATGGTGTCCAGCGCGACCTGCTTCTGCTCGTCGTCCAGGTAGAAGATGGCCGAGCGGTAGCTGGTGCCGATGTCGTTGCCCTGCCTGTCCTTCGTGGACGGGTCGTGGATCTGGAAGAAGAACTCCAGCAGGGCCCGGTAGTCCGTCTGCGCGGGGTCGTAGATGATCTCCAGCGCCTCGGCGTGGCCGGGATGGTTGCGGTAGGTGGGGTTGTCGTTGCGGCCGCCGGTGTAGCCGACGCGGGTCGACAGCACCCCCGGCTGCTTGCGGACCAGGTCCTCCATGCCCCAGAAGCATCCGCCCGCCAGAATCGCCCTACGCGTGTCGGTCACGCCTCCTCCTTCGTGAACAGAGCGGTGTACTGCCCGTAGCCCTCGGCCTCGAGCCGATCGAGGTGGACGAAGCGCAGTGCCGCCGAATTGATGCAGTAGCGCAGCCCGCCCTCGGCCCGCGGGCCGTCGGTGAACAGGTGGCCGAGGTGGCTGTCGCCGTGCGCCGAGCGCACCTCGGTGCGGATCATCAGGTGGCTGAAATCCTTCTTCTCCACGATGTTGTGCGCGTCGACCGGGCGGGTGAAGCTCGGCCACCCGCTGCCGCTCTCGAACTTGTCGACCGAGGCGAACAGCGGCTCACCGGAGACGACGTCCACGTAGAGCCCGGGCTCGTGGTTGTCCCAGTACTCCCCGGTGAACGCACGCTCGGTGCCGTTCTCCTGGGTCACACGGTACTGCTCCGGCGAGAGCGCCGACAGTGCCGCGGGGTTGCGGTTGTACTCCTGTGCCACACGACCTCCTCGTTCAGGCTCCCGGTACAACCGCGCGCAAGCCCGGAAAAGTCCCGTCGAGCCGCTGGTCCCCGGGCCCGGGTGCCGGGGCTAGGGTGGCGGGGATGCCTGCGCCGACGCCGTGCCCCGATCCCGCGCTGAACCGGTCGTCTCGATCGTGCCGGTGCGGCCGCGCGTGAGCGGGTCGGCGGGCAGGCTCCGGGTGCTGGCCAACCCCGGCGTCGCGATGTCGATCGCCCGCTTCCACCTGCGGCCGCTCGGCCGCCTGCTGCGCGCGGTCCGCTCCCCCGGGTTCACCCTGGACGACTCCGCGCTCGCGCCCTCCGGCACGACGGTGCGGGTGCGGCTGCCGCGGCTCACCGACGCACCGGCCTGGCGCTCCGCCCGGCTGCGCAACCGGGAGGCGATCGAGCCGTTCTGGGTGAGCACCGGCCGCGGCTGGGGCGCCCAGCACACCGACCGGGCCTGGGCCGGGCACTGGCTGGCCGCGCGCTGGGGTGCCCGCTTCGGCACCTTCCTGAGCGTGGTGATCGAGGTGGACGGGCAGTTCGCCGGGCAGTGCGAGCTGCGCATCGAACCGCACGACCGGCGCGGTGAGACCGGGATCTGGCTCGACGCCGAACTGGCCGAGCCGGGCACCGCGGTGGTGGCCGGGCGGTTGGTGATGGCGTACGTCTTCGACACGCTCGGACTGGTCCGGGTGGCGGCGCCGGTCAGCGTCGACAACGAGCGCGCCGCGCGGCTGGCGGCCCGGCTCGGGTTCGTCCGCGAGGGCAGGATGACCGGGTACCTGACGGTCGGCGGGCAGCGCCGCGACCACGACCTGTGGGCCATCACCGTGGACAGCCCGCGCCCGTAAACCATTGGCGCCGAACCGCGGGCGCTCTCTACCGTCGACGCATGGAGCTGGAGTTCACCCCGGACGCCGCCACCTTCCTGGCCGCGGCGGGCGCGTACCTGGCCACCGAACCGGTGCTCAGCACGGTGGTGGCGACGCTGGCGGACCGTCAGGTGACGCAGCGCGCCGACGGCGTCGCGATCCCGGACGACCAGTGGTTCCTGACGGTCAGGGACGGGGCCGCTGTCGTCGGGGCGGCCATGCGCACCGCGACCTTCGGCCGCCGCCCGGCCTACCTGCTCCCGCTGCCCGCCGCGGCCACGCTGGAGCTGGCGCGGGTGCTGCACGCGCGCGGCGAGGAGCTGACCGCCGCGCACGGCGCGCTGCCGACGGCGGCGGAGCTGCTCGCCGAGCTGGCGCGGCTGGCCGGGCGCGGAACCGTCGAGACCAGCGTGGCGACCAGGCTCTTCGAACTGGGCACGCTGGTACCGCCGCCCGGCGTGCCCGGCGCGCTGCGGGCGGTGCGGCCCGCCGAGGCCGAGCTCGCGCGGGCCTGGTTCGGCGCCTTCAACGCCGAGAGCCACGCGCCGGGTGGCGAGCGCGAGGCACCCGAGCTCGACGACGTCCGCTACCGGATCGCCAAGGGCAGGCTCTGGTTCTGGGAGCACGCGGGGCAGCCGGTCCACCTGACCGGCACCAACCCCCCGGTCGCGGGCGTCGCCCGGGTCGGTCCGGTCTACACCCCGCCGGAGCAGCGCGGCCGGGGCTGGGCCTCGGCCGCCGTCGCCGAGGTGTCCCGGGTCTTCGCCGCGGAGGGTGCGCGGGTCTGCCTCTTCACCGACCTCGCGAACCCCACCTCGAACAAGATCTACCAGCGCATCGGCTACCGCCCGGTCGCCGACATGGCCGAGCTCGTGCTGGTGTAGCGGCGCGGCACACTGGACCCATGCGGACATCGGCGTGGGCGCGCGAGCTGGGGTTGCGGGTACCGGTGGTCAATGCCCCCATGGGCGGGGTGGCGGGCGGGCGGCTGGCCGCCGCGGTGCGCGCGGCGGGCGGGCTCGGCATGATCGGTATGGGCAGCGCGGGTTCGGCGGCGGCGCTGCGCGCCGAGTTGGCGCGGGCGGGCGACGAGGTCGGAATCGGCGTGGTGGACTGGGTGATCCGCGCCGAACCGGAGCTGTTCGAGGTGGCGCTGGCCGCCCGGCCGCGGCTGCTCTCGGTGAGCTTCGGCACCGACCTGTCCTGGGCTGCGAGAGCCCGCGAGCTCGGCATCCGCACCGCCACCCAGGTGTACTCCGCCGACGAGGCGCGGCGCGCGCACGACGCCGGGATCGACGTCCTGGTGACGCGCGGCGCGGCGGGCGGCGGCCACGGCACGGCCGCGCCCGAACTCCGACCGCTGCTGGACGAGGTGCTCGCCGCCGTCCCGGCCCCGGTGTTGGCGGCGGGCGGCATCGCCACCGCCGCCGACCTCGCGGCGGTGCTGGCCGCCGGGGCGGCGGGCGCCTGGATCGGCACCCGCTTCGCGGCCTGCGCCGAATCGCTGCTCCCCGAACCCGGCCGCCGCGCTCTCATCGCCGCCACCGGCGCGGACACCGTGCTGACCAGGGCCTTCGACATCGCCGCCGGGCTCCCCTGGCCCGCCCGATTCCCCTCCCGGGTGCTGCGCGACGCCGCCACCGACCGCTGGGCCGGTCGCGAGGACGACCTGCGCGCCGACCCCGCGGCCCGCGCCGAACTCCGTTCCCGCGCCGCCGATCCGGCGACCGCGCCGGTGGACGCGGGCCGCGCCGCCGGGGCGATCACCCGGGTGGAGACCGCCGCCGAGATCCTCGCCACCCTGACCGCATCCGATTCGTGACCGGCTGACCGCTGCGCGAGTTCGCCCCACCGCGATCAACGGTGAGCAGGGCTCGCAGTTCAGCGCTCCGTCGCGGCACGCGCGCTCTACGATGACACTGATCGATCTGTGATCACGGGGAGGGCCCATGCGGATTTCGGGGCGAACGGACGCGGGCGGAAACAGCGAGCGGCGGTGGAGATCCCGACTCGTGGCCATCGGCCTGGCACTGTTCCTGATGTCGTCGATGATGGCGGCGACCGCGGTGGCGTTCCCGCCGGGAACCGTCACCGTCCGCGCGCCGTTGCCGCCGAGTTCCACGCCGATCGTGCCGGACGAGCAGTGCTCGGGAACCACCTGCGACTCCACCGAGGAGGAGAGCACGGAGGATCCGGACGGCACCGGCGCCGAAGACCCCTACCCCGGATGCCGAACCGGGGTCGGCCCGTGCCCGTTCTCCGATCCGTGCCTGCGCAACCCCGGCGCGCCGGGGTGCGCCACCGACCCGTGCGCGGGCAGCAGTCCGCCCTCGACCTGCGGAACCCCGCCGGACTGCTCGTCCGCGAATCCACCGCCCACCTGCCCGCAGGACCCGGATCCGACCGTGCGGTGTATGCCGGGCGATCCGCAGTGCCCACCCGGCGGCGAAACCTCGAATCCGGAGAACACCGAACAGGACCCGCGACCGGAAACCGGCGGCCCGGACACCTCGAACCCGGGCACCGGCGATCCGCGGACGGAGAATCCGCGCCGCGACGATCCGGGCTCGGACACCGGGCGACCGGAGACCGGCGAGCCGCCGGTGACCGACGACCGGAAGCCGACGGGCTCCGCCGCGCTGGAGCTGACCCCGGTCGCGATCGCCCCCGGCGGCGAGGTGACGGCCTCCGGGCGCGGGTGCGATCCGGGCGCCCCGGTCGAGCTGTCGATCGGCCGGACCCCGGTCGGCACGGCCGTCGCCGCGGCCGACGGCTCCTTCACCGCGCGGCTGACGCTCTCCGCCATCGAGGTCGGGCGGCACGACGTGCGGACGTGGTGCGGGCGCACGCTGACCGCCGCACTCGACGTGGTGCTGGTCAGCAGCGTCGACGGCGGTGCCTCGACGATCGCGATCCTGTTGTTCTTCCTGCTCCTCGGTGGCTGGTTCTACGGCCACCGGCTCATCTCGCACCGTTCGACCCGGAGAGACCGATGACCATCCCCACGAGGCGAATCGCGCTGTCGGTGCTCGCCGTCCTGTTCGGCGCGGCGGCGCTGATATCGCCAGGACCGGCGCACGCCGAGCCGGACGGCCTGACGATGACCGCCACCGTCGACGATCGGGACATCGCCGGTCGCACCGGCGCCGACCCGGTCCGGCTGACGCCGGACAGCGCGGCCGGGGTCGCGGTGACGCTCACCAACGGCAGCGCGCAGCAGGTCGAGGTGCGCCGGGTCGAGCTCACCGGCGAGGTGCTCGGACTGCGCTTCTTCTCCTACTCGACCGCCGTCGGCCTGAAGATCGCGCCCGGAGCGACCGAAACCCTGCGCTACCAGCTGGATCTCGCGGGCCTCGACGGCCAGGCCACCGGCCTCATCGCCGGACGGCTCGCCGTCACCGGCGCGGACGGCGCCGAACTCGCGCACGTCGACACGGTGACCGACGTGCGCGGTTCGATCCGGTCGGTCTACGGCCTGTTCGGCATCGCGCTCGCCGTACTGACCGGATTGGCGCTGCTCGACGCCGCGATCGGCATCGCCGGGCACCGGCTCTCGGCGAATCGCTGGCAGCGCGGGGTCCGGCTGCTCGCCCCCGGGGTCGGGATCGGGCTGATCTTCGGCTTCACCGCGTCGGTGCTGCGCTGGTGGGTGCCGGACACGGGGGTCTGGCTCGGGGTGGCGGGCGCGGCGGCCGCGATCGCCTTCGTGCTCGGATACCTCTCCCCGACCCCGGATTCCGAGCCGGACGACGCGCTGGATCTCGGTGCTGTCGACCTCGCCGGGAACGCCGACACCGTCCGCATCGCGGCGCGGGGGCCGATCGCGGGAACGAGCGAGAACCGGTGACCGCCGACACCGACTGGTTGCGCGCGGCCCTGCCCGGCTACGACCTCGGCCCCGAGGTCGGGCGCGGGGGCTGCGGGGTGGTCCGCTCGGGTGTCCAGCGCAGGCTGGGCCGAGCGGTCGCGATCAAGCAGATCCCGTCCCAGTTCGCCCACGACCCGACGGTGCGCAGGCGCTTCGTCGCCGAGGCGCGGGTCATGGCGGCGATCGACCATCCGCACGTGGTGCGGGTCTTCGACTACGTCGAGCACGAGCAGCTGTGTCTGCTGATCATGGAGTACCTGCCCGGTGGCACGGTCGCCCACCGCTTCGCCACGCAGGGCTTCGACGCCGCGGGGGCGGTCGCGGTCGCGCTCTCCTGCGCCGCCGGGCTGCAGGCGGCGCACGACCACGGTGTGCTGCACCGCGATGTGAAACCGTCGAATCTGATGTTCGGCGCGGGCGGCGCGATCAAGCTGACCGATTTCGGCATCGCCAAGATCGTCGGCGGTGACGAGACGCTGGTGACCAAGGCGGGCGAGATCGTCGGCACCCCGTCCTATATCGCGCCGGAACAGGTCCGCGGCGAGGAGCTCTCGCCCGCCACCGACATCTACTCGCTGGCGACGATGCTCTACCAGCTGCTCGCCGGTGTGCTGCCCTTCCCGCCCGCCGCCAACCAGCTCGCCGCGCTCTACGCGCACGCCTACGAGCAGCCGATCCCGCTGTCGGAGGCCGCGCCGCGGATCCCGGGGCCGATCGCGGCGGTGGTGATGCGCGGCCTGGCGAGCGAGCCGACGCAGCGCTTCGGCTCGGCCGAGGAGTTCGGCATCGCGCTCGCCGAACCCGCGGCCTACTGCTGGGGCAGCGATTGGCTCACGCCCGTCGGTATCCCGGTGATCGGGGCGGACACCATCGTGGCCGCCGCCACCGGCGGCTCCCGTGGCGCGGGCCGCGGTGGCACCGGGCGTGCGCCGAGCGCGCCCACCGTGCGCGTGCCCACCCCCCGGCCGGGCAGCCACCCGCCGCCGACGCGCCAGGCCACCCGGCCCGGCCCCGGCCCGCTCCCGCCGACGGCGCAGGCGCCGCGGGTCCGCCCGCAGGGTGATGTCCAGGACCGTGGAGCCCGGTTGATCGATCTCGACCGTGCCGACCTGGTGCCCGTCAACGAGGTGGTGCGGTTCGCGTCGCCGCGGGTGCCGTTCGCGATCGCCGCGGTCCTGGCCCTCGGCGCGTGCGCCGTCGCCGTCGTCGGACTCGGCGGGCCTGCGGCGGGCGGGGATCTCGCGCCCCGAACCGTCACCCTCGCGAACGCCGACCCCGCCGCGACCGGACCGATCACCCTCGACCTGGCCGCGCCGGTCCCGCTGCGGGTGGACGGCGTGGACGCCGACGCCGCCCGGCTGTCGGTCGTCGTGCTCGGGGCGCGGATCGGCGGCGCGACCACCCCGATCGCGCCCGGGAACCCGACCGCGGTCCCCGCGCCCGTCAACCCCTACATCATGGCCGGGACCGGGACGGCGGAGTTGACCCTGCTGCGCGGCGGCGCCGAGATCGCCACCCAGCGTGTCGGATTCCGCACCGCGCAGCCCGCGATCAGCACGGCCGTCGCGGTCGGCGTCGCGCTGCTCGCCCTGCTCGCCTTCGCCTACCTCGAATCCAATCTCCGCGCGCTGCGCCGCGGCCGGGGCGCGTTGGCGAACACCGCCGGGCTGGTCGTCAGCGCCGCGGCGGCCGCCGTGGCGGTGGCGGGTGCGGCGTGGGTGCTGCTCGGCACCCAGCCGACGGTGCCCGCGCTCGCCGTGGCGGCGCTCGGCGCGGCGGGCGCGGGGGTGGCGGCGGCATCCGGCGCGCGCCGGATGGGCAAGCGGTACCGCTACCTGCGCGGCAGTCGTCGTGTGGTGGCGATCGTGCGGGATTGACCGGCCGCGGTCAGCGCAGCAGCGGGATGACCGGGGCGAAGGTCTCCATGTGCTCCTCCATCACGGTGATGTAGCCGAACCCCCACCGCTCCCTGCGCTCGCGCAGCCGCTCCGCGATCTCCTCCGGGGTGCCGACCAGCAGGATCGGTAGCTCTTCGGGTTTGCCCGCGATCTCGGCGGGCAGCATGTCGCCGACCCGCTCCAGCAGCGCCGCCCGCTCCCCCGGACCGGCCACCTGCTGGATGAGCAGGTTGAACTCGACCGAGTCGGCGCGCGCGCCGAGCAGCCGCCGCGCGGTGGCGACCCGCTCCCCGTACGCGGCCGGGCCCGCGGCCACCAGCGGGCCGCCGTTGGTGGCGGCGGCCGCGCCGGTGAACCCGATGATGTCGGCGTGCTCGGCGGCCAGCGCGAGCAGCTTGTCGCCCCAGCCCGCGATGAGCACCGGCGGGCCGCCGGGACGGGACGGCCGCGGCTCGTAGCCGGGGTCGGCGAGCAGCCCCTTGATGCTGCCGAGCGCGGCGCCGAGCTGCCCGATCCTGGCGCCGCCGGTGCCGAACGGGATGTCCGCGGCCTCGAACTCGGCCCGCACGTAGCCCGCGCCGACGCCGAGCTCCAGCCGCCCGTCGGTGATCGCGTCGACGGTGGCGATCTCCCTGGCCAGCAGCACCGGGTTGTAGAAGGGGGTGTTCAGCACGAAGGTGGTGAGCCGCGGCGCCGCGGTCACCTCGGCGGCCAGCACCAGCGAGGGGAACGGCGCGGGCATCCCGAGGTGGTCGGCGACGCCGAGCACGTCGAAGCCGAGCTCCTCGGCCCGCCTGCACTTCGCCGCCCACTCGGCCCGCGAGCCCGAGGCGATCATGTTGACACCGAACCGGAACGATCGTTGTGCGCCCACCCGACCTGTCTACCGCACGGGCGGGGCGGCGGTCACCCCGCGTCCACCGGCTCGGCCTGCTTCGGCGCGGCGGGCACCCATTCGCGCAGCGGCTGCACCACGGCGCCGTAGAAGGTGTCGACCGCGGTGGTGACGCCGGTGACGAAGCCTGCGGCGGTGCCGGAGCGCCGCGCGCCCATGGGGAAGGTCTGGCGCAGGGTGAAGGCGACGACGGTGCCCGCGCGGCCCTGGGTGAGGACCTTGGGGTCGGCGCGCACGGCGTCGAGCCGCTCGCACGCCTCGTTCCCGCGCTCGGAGAAGACCGCCTCCACGGTGACGTCGGCGGGGGCGTCCTTCAGCTGCCGCAGCAGCCAGGCCACCCGGCGGCCCGCGGTGCCCTCGTCGGGGGCGTCCAGCGAGACCGCACAGCGGATCTTGGCGGTGCGCACGTCGGCGACGACCACCAGGTCGCCCGCGGTCTCCGGGATCCGCAGCACCGCTTCGAAGGCGCCGTCGGCGGCGAGCCGCTCGGCCACCGCGGCGCTGCGCGCGGCCGGGTCGGCGGTGTGCTTGCGCGGCAGCACGTGTTTCACGGTGACGCCGAGCTCGGCGGTGAGCCGCAGTGCGAGGTGCCGGGAGAGCGAGGTCCAGGTGTCGGCGACGGCGAGCGCCTTCTGGTCGCTCGCGCGCAGCGTACCCGCGGTCACCGCGTCGCGCACCGCCACCCAGTGCCTGCCCATGTCGACGAACTCGCTCGCCCCGGAGCGGGGATGCTCCAGGTAGCGCAGGAATTCGGCGAGCAGCCACGCACGCAGCTCGTCCTCGATGCCGCCGTGCGCGAGCAGCATTCTGGCCTCGTGCGCGACCTCGGCCCAGGACAGGTGTCGCAGCGCCACCTTCGCGAGCTTGCGCCGGTCCACCTCGACCGGCAGCTCGCCCGGCCCGGCGGGGACGTCGTTGGAGAGGCTGACCACCACGTCGTACTTGCGGCGGCGGGCGACGTCGAGGTAGTTCTCCAGCTGGTCCCGGCGCAGCCTGCCGTTGCCGGTCTTGACCTCGAGCAGCGCGGTCCAGAGCTTGCCGCCGCGCTGCACGCGCAGCACCGCGTCCGGCACCACCTTGCCGTCGCCGCGCTCGTACTGCACCTCGAGGTAGCCCTCGAAGGCGCCGACCGGCGCGCCGATCCGGGCGCAGATCGCCCGCGCGAACGGCTTCACCGCCTGCATGGTGGCGACGAAGGCCGAGGTGGCGCGGCGCTCCTGTTCGTCGCCCGCGCCGATGCCCGCGACCGAGAAGAGCCGGGCGGGCTGCCAGCCGTCCTCGCCGAGCGCGAAGGTCATCGGCTCGGCGCGTTTGACCGCCGCGCGCTTGGCGGTGCGCACCCCACGGCGGGCGACCGCGCGCACCGGCTCGGGCGCGGTGGTCACGCTCGCCGCCGCGGCGACAGCTGTTTCCGCCGCGGCCACCGCTGTCTCGGCGGCGGCGACGGCGCTGCCCGCGGCGGCCACGGCGGGATCCGCGGCGGCAACGGCGGGATCCGGGGCGATCACCGCGGGATGCGGGGCGATCACGGCGGGTTCGGTCACGTCCACCGCGGTATCCGTCGCAGCCGCGGCGGGGCGTGCCGTGAGCGGTCCGGCGCCACCGCCGGACCGGTCGCCGTCGGCGAGCGCGGGATCGCAGGTCTCGGCCGCTCGGCCGGCTTCCGATCGGTCGCCGACCGGAGAGACCGCGTCGTCCGCCGGACCCGGCGTCGTGTCGTCCTCCTCGTCGATGTCGACGCCGAAAGCGGTGGCGAGCCCGGCCAGCCCGGAGTCCCAACCCTGCCCGACCGCGCGCACCTTCCATTCGTTTCCGCGCCGGTAGATCTCGCCGAAGACGAAGGCCGACTCGGTGGTGGCGTCGGCGGTGACGTACTCGGCCAGCGAACCGCCCGCGCCGTCCACCACCCGCAGCGCGAGCTTGCCGAGATCGCCGAAGGCGCCGGTGCCGACGCTGCCCGCCAGCGCGATCGTGTGCACCGCCGCCGGGACCGCGGCGAGGTCGAGCGCGATCCGCGCCTGGACCCCCTCCTCGGTCGCGCTCGTGCCGAGGAAGACCACCGACCCGTCGGCCGGGTCCGGCTGGTTGTAGAAGACGAAGTCGTTGTCGCCCCGCACTTTCCGGTCGGCGCCGAGCAGCAGCGCGGAGGCGTCGACCTCGACCTCGCTCTCGGTCCAGCCGAGCACGACGTCGATGCGCTCGACATCACCGGGCAATGCGATGTTCTGGCCCTTGGACAGCAGCGGAGACGTCACTGCGGCACACCCCTCGTTCCCGTGATCGGAAGACCCCCGTCGCCCACCCCGGGCAACGCAGCACATGTCGCGCGAACTGTGCGCCGCGTTACAGACGATAGGCGAACGGCATCACGCGGACACGAAACCGCCCGCCGGGGCGGGCACGATCCCGGCGCGGATGAGGCTCTCGGCGGTGTCAACGACGGATTCCCGCACCGGGCGCATGTCCCAGCCGAGTTCGGCGCGCACCTTGTCCGCGCTGACCAGCTCCCGCATCCCGAGATTCGGCACCGTGAGGGCGACGCTGCGGTCGACGAGCGCGACGGCGCGCACCACGAAGTCCGGGATGGTGCGGGACGGGATGCGGTACCCCAGCGGTCCGAACTCCGCGGCGAGCAGCCGCGCGATCTCGGGCAGGGTGAGCGGGTCGCCCGCGCAGATGTAGCGGTTGCCCGCGGCCGCCGGGGTCTCCAGGGCGAGGCGGTGCGCGACGGCGAGGTCGCGGACGTCGACCGGGGCCCAGGTCACCCGGGGCATGCCGGGCATCTCGCGGGTCAGCAGCCTGCGGATCGGCTCGTGTGAGGTACTGGTGGCGGTGCCGAGCAGGGGCCCGAGGATGATGCCGGGGTTGAGCACGACCAGCTCCGGGCCGTCGGGGTGCGCGGCGGCGAAGTCCCAGGCGGCGCGCTCGGCCAGCGTCTTGCTCTTCGGGTAGGCGGTGGCCTTCGAGACCACGGTCCAGTCGGCTTCGGTGCGCACCCCGGAATCGGGGTGGCCGTAGGCGATCGCGGCGGTGGACGAGGTCTGCACCACCCGGCGCACGCCCGCGTCGGCGGCGGCGCGCAGCACCCGCAGCGTGCCGTCGACCGCGGGGCGGATCAGGTCGTCCTCGTGCTTCGGCGGGGCGGAGGGGAACGGCGACGCCACGTGCAGCACGCCGTCGACGCCGTGCGCGGCCGCGGCCCAGCCGGTGTCGAAACCCAGGTCGGCCGCGACGAATTCGAGGTCGCCGCCGAGCGCGGTCAGGTGCGCGCGCCGGTGGGCGGCGTCGAGGTCGCGCACGGTGGCGCGCACCCGGTAGCCGGCGCGCAACAGCTCGGCGATGCAGTGTCCGGCGACGAATCCGGTCGCGCCGGTGACGAGGATGCGGGGGCTCATGGAGGTCTCCTTCGGTCCGCTCGCGGCGCCCATCTGAACGCTGCTCAATTAATCTAAGCACCGCTCAGAAGAGCTGTCCACTACGCTGATCGGGTGCGGCGGACCACCTATCACCACGGAGCGCTCCGCGACGCCCTGCTCGCGGCCTGCCTGCGGCTGCTGGAGTCGGAGGGGCTGGCGGCGGTGAGCCTGCGCCGAGTCGCCCGCGAGGCCGGGGTCAGCACCGGCGCCCCCTACCACCACTTCCCGGACCGCGCGGCGCTGCTCTCCGCGCTCTCGGTGCAGGGCTTCCGGCTGCTGGAGGCCGAGCTGCGCGCGGCGCGCGCCGCCGCCCCTGACCCGCTGGCCGCGATCAACGCGCTGGCCGCCGCCTACGTGCACTTCTCCCGCGAACACCCGGCGCACTTCCGGCTCATGTTCCGCCCCGAGCTCTCGCAGCCGGAGAAGCACCCCGACGTCAGCACCGCGGGTGACGCCGCGTTCGGCGTCCTCACCGACACCATCGCCGAGTGCGTGGCGGCGGGGGTGCTGCCCGAGCGCGGCGCGGAGACCCTGGCGGTGACCTTCTGGGCGCTGGCACACGGCCTGGCCTCGCTGTGGCTCGACGGCAAGCTGGCCGAGCGCAGCGACCAGCTCGGCACCAGCGCCGACGAGCTGGTCGCCGAGATCCTGCGCACCTTCACCGCACTCGCCACCCCGGCCGCGGGCTGACTACAGTCGGCGCCGTGCTGCTCACCCCCCGCTACGGCGCCGACGCCCTGGCCGACCTGCTGCCCTCGGTCCTCGCCGCACTCGGCGTTCCCGGCGAGACCGATGCGCTGACACTGGGACTCGACCCCGCCATCGACCGGATCTGCGTGCTGCTCGTCGACGGCCTCGGCAGCCACCAGTTGGCCGAGCACGCCGCCGACGCCCCGACGCTCACCGCGCTGCCCCGGCGCACCCTCACCGCCGGTTTCCCCAGCACCACCGCCACCAGTCTGGCCTCCTTCGGCACCGGGCTGCCGCCGGGCGAGCACGGCGTCGTCGGCTACCTCATCCGGGTGCCCGGCTTCGATCGCGCGGTGAGCACACTGCGCTGGACGCTGCACGGCGCGGGCGAGCACGTCGACCTGCTGCGGGCGCTGCCGCCGGAGGAGTTCCAGCCGCGCGCGACGGCGTTCGAGCGGGCGGCGGCGCACGGGGTCACCGTCACCCAGGTGGCGCCCGGCTACCAGAACGGCTCCGGGCTGAGCCGGGCGGTGCTGCGCGGCTGCGAGTTCCGGCTCCAGGTGTCGGTCGGCGACCTGGTGGACGGGGTGCTCACGGCGCTGGAGGCCGGGCCGCGGGCGCTGGTCTACGCCTACCACGCCGACCTGGACTCCACCGGGCACCTGCGCGGGCCGGGGTCGCGGGCCTGGCGCGGGGAGCTCGCGCACACCGACCGGATCGTCGCCGAGATCGCCGAGCGGCTGCCGCCGCGCTCGGCGCTGCTGGTCACCGCCGACCACGGCATGATCACGCACACCGGCAGCGTGGACTTCGAGGCCGAACCCGCGCTGCGCGAGGGGGTCGCGCTGCTCGCGGGCGAGCCGCGGGTGCGGTACGTCCACACCGCCGACGGCGCCGTCGACGACGTCGCCGCGGCCTGGCGCGCCACCCTCGGCGCGGATTTCACCGTGCTCGCCAGGGACGAGGCGATCGAGCGCGGCTGGTTCGGGCCGGTGGTGGCCGACGCGGTGCGGCCGAGGATCGGCGATCTCGTCGTGCTCGCCACCGGCAGCCGCGGCGTCGTCCGCCCCGGCGCGGAGCCGATCCAGTCGGCCATGGTCGGCCACCACGGCTCGCTCACCGCGGCCGAGCTGGAGATTCCGCTGGCGGTGGCGACCGCGCTCTAGGCTCACCCCATGCAGACCATCCCGGCCGCCCGCCCCGCGCTCGCGGCCGCCGCGCTCGCGCTCGCCCTGACCGCCTGCACCGACGTGGAGCGCTTCCTGAACCAGGGCGGCGATACGCCGTGCAGCGAGTACGTCCGCCAGGACCAGGACACCAAGCGGATCACCATCACCAAGTTCGTGCAGGAGCAGCAGAAGTCCGACGCGCAGCCCTCCGGCACCGCGGTGGACGCCACCATGATCTCGGTCGACCTGCTCTGCGGGGTCCAGCGCAATGCCGAGACCCCGATCCGGAACGCCGATATCGCCGGAATCTTCCTGCAGCGCTAGCGGCCGGGCAGGAACCGGAGCCCGCGCGTGATGCTCATCAGCACCCGCTGCCAGACCGCGGCGGGCACCAGCGGCGGGGTGTCCAGGTTCAGGAACCGGGTGACCACGACGGTCTGCGGCTCGGTGTACTTGAGCAGCCCGTCCGCGCCGTGTCTGCGGCCGACGCCGGAGCTGCCCATGCCGCCCATCGGGGCGCCGGTGGTGCCCCAGGCGGGCGCGTACCCCTCGTCCACGCAGACCGTGCCCGCGCGCAGCCGGGCGGCGATCCGCTCGCCCTCGGCCTTGGTGCGCGCCCAGACGCTGGCGTTCAGGCCGTACTCGGTGTCGTTCGCCAGCCGGACCGCCTCGTCCACGCTGTCCACCGGGTAGAGCGAGACCAGCGGGCCGAAGGTCTCGGCGCGGCCGCACTCCATCTCGTCGGTGACGTCGGCGAGCACCGTCGGCTCGAAGAACAGCGGCCCCAGATCCGGGCGGGCCTTCCCGCCCGCGAGCACGGTGGCGCCCTTGGAGGTGGCGTCGGCGACGTGCTTGGTCACCGTCTCCAGCTGCGCGGCCGAGATGAGCGAGCCGACCTCGGCGGTGTAGCCGTAGCCCGCGCCGATCCGGGCGGCGCCGACCGCGCGCAGGAACTTCGCGGTGAACTCGTCGGCGACCGCGCGCTCCACGTAGAGCCGCTCGATCGAGATGCAGAGCTGCCCGGCGTTGGAGAAGCAGGCGCGCACCGCGGCCTTCGCGGCGCGGTCCAGGTTCGCCCCGCGCGCCACGATCATCGGGTTCTTGCCGCCGAGCTCGGCGGAGAAGCCGATGAGCCTGCGCCCGGCGCGCTCGGCCAGGGTGCGGCCGGTGGCCGACGACCCGGTGAACATGAGGTAGTCGCAGGCGTCGGCGATGGCGGTGCCGACCTCGGTGCCAGGGCCGGGCACCACCTGCAGCAGCCCGCGCGGCAGCCCGGCGCGGTAGAGCAGGTCGGCGGCGGCGAGCGCGGAGAAGGGGGTCTGGCTGTCCGGCTTGACCACGACGGCGTTGCCCGCGAGCAGCGCGGGGATGGCGTCGCCGACCGAGAGCAGCATCGGGTAGTTCCACGGCGCGATCACGCCGACGACGCCCTTGGGCTGGGTGCGCACGCTCGCCCGGTTCAGCAGCGGGAAGGCGCCGGGCACCGCCTGCGGGCGCAGCAGCGCCTGCGCGTTGCGGGTGAACCAGCGGGCGGCGAAGAGCATGCCCATGATCTCCTCCTGGGCCGCCCAGCGCGCCTTGCCGGTCTCGGCCTGGACGATGTCCATGAGCTCGTCGCGGTGCCGCACCAGCAGCCCGCGGAAGCGGTCGAGCACCGCCGCGCGCTCGGCGACCTCGCGCGCTGCCCACCTGGCCTGCGCGGCGCGCGCGGCGCCGAACGCGGCATCGACATCGGCGGCGGTGCCGACCGGGACGGTGCCGAGCGGCTCGCCGGTGAAGGTCTCCGGGATGGTGCGGGTGCCGCGGGCGGCGGCGTCATCGATCGCGGCGAGATCGCTGAGGCGGGTGAACACAGCGGCGGCGGGAGCGGGCATCATCGGCCTCCTACTACTCGGTAACCCCGGATCACCAGAATCTACGCCGCGACCGCCGGGTTGCCCAGCAGGCAGAGCACGCCGACCGGTCTGTCTGCGATTGTCAACTCGAGTCCCGTTCAGCGGGACAGAATCGGACTACGAGTAGGTAACTGGCTAGTTTTAGCCGATGTTCACTGCGAGACTCGGTGTCCGCACCAGAGTGTTGGCAATCGCGCTCGTCCCGAGTCTGTCACTCCTGGCGGTCGGTGTCGGGACCACGTCGTACCTGGTATCGGAGTCCAACAAGACCCACGAGTGGGCGGTCGAGACCCAGAACGCCCTGGCGGGGACCCGCGACCTGGTGGAGGGCGCGCAGGCCGAACGGCTCGCCTCGATGGCCAGGTTGAGCGGCGACAACGAGGCGGCGGCCGGGCTCGCTGCCGCGCGCGCGAAGCTGGACGGCGCCGTCAAGGCCCTGGAGTCGGCGAAGGTCGCGATGGGCGAGGTCACCGACGACCTGGCCGACGTCGGCGGCATCGACGCCATGATGAAGTACCTGGCCCAGCTGCGGACCGCGATCGACGCGGGCCAGCTGCCCGCCGCCGACGCCTACAACTTCTTCAACCAGGTCATCGACGGCATCGTCCTCGGTTCGCAGATCTCCCAGCAGCTCGCGCCGGACGCCGAGATCGGTGTCGAGCTGGCCGAGGCCATGCAGATCCTGAAGTCGGCCGAGGCGATGTCGCGCGCCACCGCGCTCGCGGTGGCGATGGAGTCGCCCACCGGCGGGCAGTCGGTCGCGGTCGAGGAGTTCGCCCGCCAGGTCGGCTACTACCGCATCGAGATCGGCAACCTGAGCCGCGACATCGACCCCGAGCAGAAGTCCGTCGCCACCTCGCTGATCAACAGCGTCTCCTGGCAGAAGCTGGACGTGGTCGAGAACGTCATCGGCTGGCGCGGGGTCGCCCGCGCGGCCGCCGCCACGGAGGGCGCCTCGACGCAGAGCGGTTCGTCGTCGGCGAGCACCCGGTCGGCCGGGCTGCCGCCGCTGCCCATGCCGAACGCCGAGTGGCAGGCCGCGGCCGCGGACGTGAACCGCCAGCTCATCGACATGTGGATCGCGCAGAGCGCGCGCACCAACGGCATCGCCGAGGCCAAGTCCGACGAGGACTCGCAGAACGCCCTGCTCGCCGGGATCGGCGTCGGCGCGATCAGCCTGCTCGCCATCGGCACCTCGGTGCTGCTCGCGAACCGGATCATCCGGCGGCTCAAGCGACTCCGCTCGGAGACGCTGACCCTGGCCGATGTCACGCTGCCGGAGATGATGCGCAAGCTGGAGAACAACGAGCCGGTCGACCCGGCCTCGGAGATCCCCAAGCTGGACTTCGGCTCCGACGAGATCGGCGAGGTCGCCGAGGCCTTCGAGCACGCCGCCGGTGCGGCGGTGAAGGCCGCGGTCGCCGAGGCCCGCACCCGTGAGGGCGTGAAGTCGGTGTTCCTGAACATCGCGCACCGCAGCCAGGTCGTCGTGCACCGGCAGCTGGAGATCCTGGACGAGGCCGAGCGCAAGCAGGAGGACCCGGCGCTGCTGGACACCCTGTTCCGCCTCGACCACCTCGCCACCCGCGAGCGCCGCAACGCCGAGAACCTGATCATCCTCGGCGGCGGGCAGGTCGGGCGGCAGTGGCGCAACCCGGTCGCCATGATCGACCTGGTCCGCTCCGCGGTCGGCGAGACGCTGGACTACTCCCGGGTCCGGGTGGCGCGGATGCCGCAGGTGCACGTCCTCGGCGGCGTGGTCGCCGACCTGGTGCACCTGCTCGCCGAGCTGGTCGACAACGCCACCACCTTCTCCCCGCCGCAGTCGCGGGTCGAGGTCACCGGCAATGTCGTCGGGCGCGGCGTGGTCGTCGAGATCGAGGACCAGGGCATGGGCATGCCCACCGGCGACATCGTGCGCACCAACCAGATGATGGCCGACCCGCCGGACTTCGGCGTCGCCTCGCTCTCCGGCGATTCCCGGCTCGGGCTCTTCGTGGTCGCGCGGCTGGCGGCGCGGCACGAGATCGCGGTAAAGCTCGCCGAGTCCGACTACGGCGGGATCAGGGCCATCGTGCTCATCCCGTCCGCGCTGCTCGCGGGCGCGGTGCCGGACGGCCAGTCCGTCGGCACCCCCGCCGTCGGGCGCCCGGCCTCGGTCCCCGCGCTGGAACCGCCGGTGCGGCACGCGGAATCGGCCGCGAGCTCCCCGCTCCCGGCCGCCACGCTGGTCGCCGACCCGCCGGAGGAGACGCAGACCTTCCGCCCGCAGGTCGAGTCGCAGCCCTTCCGGCCCCCGGAGGCGCCCGCCTACACCGGCGAGCGGCCCCAGCCGTACAACCCGAACACCCCGGCGCCGACCCGGCCGCCCGCCGCGCAGCCCCCCGCCGCCCAGCCGCTGCTGCAGGACGGCAGGCCCGCGCTGCCGCGCCGCAACCGGCAGGCGAACCTGAACCCGCAGCTCGAACGCGACCCGGAGCCGACGACGCAGACCCGTGCGCCGGAACGCCCTCGGCTCACCGCGGAGCAGGCCCGAGATCTGATCTCGGCCATCGAGAACGGAACCCGACAGGGACGCAAGCCGCTCAGCGGCGACGCGTCCGGCAACGACAGACAGGAAGGCTGAGGTGAACTCTCCCAACCCCGGCGATCTCAACTGGCTTCTCGACGACCTCGTCGACCGACTCGCCGGTGTGCGGCACGTGGTGGTGCTCTCCACCGACGGCCTCCTGCTCGGTCGCTCGAACGCGCTGACCCAGGAGGACGCCGAGCACTTCGCCGCCATGTCGTCCACGCTCTACGGCCTCGCCCGCAGCGCGGGCGCCCGGTTCGAGGGTGGCGGAGTACGCCAAGCCATGATCGAGCTCGACCGGGCCGTTCTCTTCGTGACCTCGGCGGGCAGCAACGCGTGTCTCGCGCTCCAGGCGAACGATTCCGCGAACCTGGGTATGGTCGCCTACGAAATGAACCTCACCGTCCAGCGGGTCGGCAACTACCTGTCGACCACACCGCGACACAGATTGGCCGAGCTCTAGGATCGCGATGACACGACAGGGCGAGCACTGGTTCGACGACGCGGCCGGCCCTCTGGTCCGGCCCTACGCACTCACTCGGGGCCGCACCATGGGGGCGGCCCACGACCTGGACATGCTGACGGTCGTGGTGGTCACCCACCCGGCCCCGATCCTGCGCCGGGTCGAGCCCGAATACGCGGAAATCGTTCGCCTGTGCGCGGTTCCGCAGTCCGTGGCCGAGGTCTCTGCAACACTGAAGCTACCTCTGGCTGTGACGAAGATCCTCGTCGGTGATCTGATCAGCGAGAACCACCTGATCTTCCGGGCGCCGGTTCAAGCCGACGCCGGGCCCGGCGACATCAACATTTTGCGAGCGGTGCTGGATGGAATCCGAAGAATTTGACCCGAACCGGCAGGGCGCCGGTGTCCCGAACCTGGCGGCCTCCGTCAAGATCCTGATCGCGGGAGGGTTCGGCGTCGGCAAGACGACGATGGTCTCCGCGATCAGCGAGATCGCGCCGCTGCGCACCGAGGAGCTGATCACCGAGGTCAGCACCGGAGTGGACGACCTCTCCGGGGTGGAGCAGAAGTCGACCACCACGGTGGCGCTCGACTTCGGCCGCATCTCGATCGACCGGGACCTGGTGCTCTACCTGTTCGGCACGCCGGGGCAGGACCGGTTCTGGTTCCTCTGGGACGAGCTGGCCCGCGGCGCGCTCGGCGCCGTCGTGCTCGCCGACACCCGTCGGCTCGGCAACTCCTTCGCCGCGATCGACTACTTCGAGCGCCGCGGGCTGCCGTTCATCGTCGGCGTGAACTGCTTCGACGGCGCGCCCAGCTACAGCGAGGACGAGGTGCGCGACGCCCTCGACCTCGACCCCGGCACCCCGGTGCTGCTGTGCGACGCGCGCTCGCGGCAGTCGTCGAAGACGGTGCTGCTGACGCTCGTCGAGCACCTCATCGCCCGCGCGAACCGGGCGCCCGTCCCGAGCTGACGGGCCGACCCGGTCGGCGGGCACTCCGGTGCGTGCCGACCGGGGTCAGCGCAGCCCGCCCTCGGCCGCCAGGTCGTCGAAGAGCAGCTGGTCGACCGGCGGCACCAGGGGCCGGTCGGCGTAGCGGAACCACGCGAGTTCCGCGATCTCCGCGCTCGCGGTGATGGTGCCGCGGTACTCGGCGGTGTAGCAGGCCATCCGGACGAGCACCGGCCCGTCGACCGCCTCGTAGGTGCCGACGTGCCGCAGGCTGCCCGGCAGCAGCGCGACGGTGAGTTCCTCGGTGATCTCGCGCAGCAGCGTCTGCTCGTCGCTCTCCCCCGCCTCGCGCTTGCCGCCGGGCACGTAGAAGACGTCCTTGCCGCGCGGCCGCGCGCACAGCACCCTGCCCTCCCGCACCAGGATCCAGGCCACGGTGTCGATCAGCTGCGTCACCGGTGCAGCCTAGCGACCGGCCTCCCGGAGCACGGTCAGCGCCCGCTCGACATCGGCGCCGGTGTTGTAGAGGTGGAACGACACCCGCAGCCCGCCGCCGCGCGCGGAGGCGACGACGCCGCCCGCGGCCAGCGCCTCGGCGTGCACGGCACCGCCCGGCACCGTCACGATCGGCGAATCACCGGGCACCGCCGGGAGACCGAGCTCCGCGAGACCGTCCCGGAAGGCCGCGGCCAGGGTCCGGTCGTGCGCGCCGATCGCCGCGACGCCGAGCCGGTGCACCAGGTCGAGTCCGGCGAGCGAGGCGGCGACGCCGTACCAGTCGGGGGTATCGTCGAGGCGGTGCGCGCCGGTGGAGAGCGGGCCGAAGCCGTACATGTCGCCCCAGCGGTCGGCCCCGGCGTACCAGCCCGCGGCGAGCGGGACGGCGCCGTCGAGCGCCTCCGGCCGCACCGCGAGCAGGCTCACCGAGCGGGCGCCGAGCAGCCACTTGAAGGTGGCGCAGACCCAGAAGTCGGCGTCGGCGAAGCGCAGCGGCAGCCACCCCGCGGCCTGGGTGGCGTCGATCAGCAGCCGGGCGCCGTGCGCGTGCGCGGCGGCGCGCAGCGCGGCCGGGTCGACGGTGCGGCCGTCCGCCGACTGGGTGAGGCTCACCGCGACCAGCGCGGTCTCCGGCCGCACCGCGGCGGCCAGCTCGTCCACCGGTGCGGCCCGCACCACCAGGTCGCCGCGGAAGCGGAACGGGTTCGGCACCGAGGCGAAATCGCCCTCGGCGACCAGCACCTCGGCCCCGGCGGGCAGCGCGGCGGCGACCCGGCCGACCAGCCCGGCCACGGTGCCGCCGATCGCGATGTCGGCGGCGGTGGCGCCGGTGAGCAGCCGGGCGAAGCTCGCGCGCAGCTCCGGCACCAGGTGGTCGTAGCTGCCCGGGACGCCGCGGCCCGAACTCCAGCCCGCCTGTACCGCCGCCAGGGCGGCCCGGCCGCGGGCGGGCAGCAGCCCGTGCGACGCGGTGTTCAGATAGGTCAGCTCCGGGGCGAATTCACCGGGGGCCAGCGGGTCGGCGGGCGTCATGCTGCCCAGTCTCCGGGCGGGCGGGACGCCGGTCCATAACCACCTGCCCCGCGCTGGACCGATTCCGGACGGGCCCGGTCCCGGGCAGTGGAACCGGCCGCCGATTCGCGCCCTCCGGCGGTCGCGACGGGTGAGGCGGCGGCCCCGCGAGCCGTGGCGTCAGCCGACGCGCGCCCGCAGCCTCGCCCCGGTGGCGGCCTCGAGCCGCGCCACGGCCGCACTCAGCTCCTTCGGCGGCGGCGCCTTCCCGAACGGGGTGATGACGACGTCGTCGCCGTCCCGCTCCCAGGTCCCGGTGACCCGCCCGCCCTGCACCAGCACCGGCGAGATCCACCCGCCGGGGCGGCTCACGGCGGCGCGGTGCGCCGCGGGCACCAGCTCGGTGTCGGTGGTGCCCGGCCCGAGCACGTACTGGTCGAACCCGCCGAGCAGCAGCGCCCCGGGCGCGGGCCGGGCGGCGGCGAGCTCGTCCAGATCCGCGGTGCGGGCGAAGCAGCCGCGGCCGTCCACCTCGACGGGGGTGAGCTCGGCGCCGAGCTCGGCGAACCAGCGCCGTACCGCCGTCCTGCGCAGCGAGTTCCGGCTCAGCCAGGCATCGAAGGTCTCGGGCGCGGCGGGGCCGTACGCGCCGAGGTAGGCCGGGATCAGGGCGGCGGCGGCCGCGTCCGGCTCCGGCAGCCCCGGCCAGCCGGTGACGGCCCGCGCGGGGGTGGTGAAGGTGACCCGGTTGCCCCGCATCGGACCGTGGCAGAGGATGCCCTGCCAGGCCAGCGGTTTGAGGATCGCCCCCCAGCCGGAGCGCAGCTGCTCGTCCAGGTGCGCGAGCCCGGGCCGGGCGACCACCGCGGCGACCAGCTCGTCCCTGGTGAGCGTGGCCGCGGCCAGGATCTCGGCGACGGCGGCGCCGAGCGCGGTGACCTGCTCCGGCGTCGCGCCGAAGTTCCGCGTCCAGACCGGCTTCTCCCAGGTGCGCGCCGAGGCCACGAGCGCGAGCGCGGCGGCCGCGTGCTCGGCGGTGAGCACGTGCAGGGTGCCGCGCATGGCCCAGGTGCGCAGCACCGTGCGCGCGGTGAGCGCGCCGGCCAGCGCGTCCGGCGCGGGCTCGGCGGAGCGCAGCGCGACGGCGAGCTCGGCGGCGGAGGCGACCTGCGCCTGCACCCCGGCCAGCCGGTGCGCGATCTCGACCGCCGAGCCCGCGGGTTCGGTGACGAACTGCCTGCGCAGCCGCCACCCGAAGACCTGCTCGGCGGTGAGCCGCACCGCCGAGCTCACGGCAGCCCCGGCGTCCGGCGCGCGGCGAGCCCGCGCAGCGCGGCGCGCAGCCCCGCGCTCTGCTCGGCGCTGACCAGCTCGACGAAGTGGCTGAAGACCAGGTCGGCGCGGCCGCCGGAGCCGAGCGCGTCGGCCATCACCCTGGCGCTGTGCTCCTCGCGGGTCAGGGTGGGCCAGTAGCGGTAGGCCTTGCCCGCGCGCTCCCTGGCCAGCCAGCCCTTGCGGTGCAGGTTGTCCATGGTCGACATGACCGTGGTGTAGGCGATGTCGCGCTCGCGGGCGAGCTCCTCGTGGATCTCCCGCACCGTGGTCGACTCGGTATCCCGATCCCAGAGCCGATCCATGACGACCGCCTCCAGATCTCCGAGGCCCCGCACCGCTGTCTCCTCCCGCCGCCGCTCCAGTGCCGGATCAGCGTACCGGTCGGCGCCGCCGGATCGGCCACGCCCGGCAGACACCGAACCACTCGGTATGCGAACATATGTTCGTGTCCAGCGGCGACGGTACTCCCCCGGCGGCGCACCGGCCCACCATCGCCACCAGGGCCGAGGCGTCGATCCTGCACGCCGACCTGGACTCCTTCTACGCCTCGGTGGAGCAGCGCGACGACCCCGCGCTGCGCGGCAGGCCGGTGATCGTCGGCGGCGGGGTGGTGCTGGCCGCGAGCTACGAGGCCAAGGCGCGCGGCATCCGGACCCCGATGGGCGGCGCGCAGGCCCGCAGGCTCTGCCCGGAGGCGATCACCGTCCCGCCGCGGATGGCGGCCTACGCCGAGGCGAGCAGGCGGGTGTTCGAGATCTTCCACGACACCACCCCGGTGGTCGAGGGGATCTCGATCGACGAGGCGTTCCTCGACGTCGGCGGGTTGCGCCGGATCGCGGGCGCGCCGGTCGGGATCGCGGAGCGGCTGCGGGCCAGGGTGGCGGGCGAGGTGGGGCTGCCGATCTCGGTGGGGATCGCGCGCACCAAGTTCCTGGCGAAGGTGGCCAGCGCGGTCGCCAAGCCGGACGGGCTGCGCGAGGTGCCGCCAGGCACCGAGCTGGACTTCCTGCACCCGCTGCCGGTGGAGCGGCTGTGGGGGGTCGGCGAGGTGACCGCGCGGACGCTGCGCGAGCACCGCATCACCCGCGTCGGCGACCTCGCCGAGCTCGGCGAGCGCGGGCTGCGCGGGATTCTCGGCCCGGCCGCGGCCAGGCACCTGCACGCGCTGTCCATGGCCCGCGACCCGCGCCGGGTCGAGACCGGGCGCAGGCGCCGCTCGATCGGTGCGCAGCGCGCGCTCGGCTCGCGCCCGCGGCCGCCGGAGGAGGTCGAGGCCTACCTGCACGGCCTCGCCGACCGGCTGGGCAGGCGGCTGCGCGGCGCAAACCGGGTGTGCCGGACGGTGGTGCTGCGGCTGCGCTTCACCGACTTCTCCCGCGCCACCCGCTCGCACACCCTGCCGGAGGCCACCGACGACGGCGCGGTGCTGCTGCACGCCGCCCGGCTGCTGCTGCACGCCGCCGCCCCGCTGATCGCCGACCGCGGCATCACCCTGATCGGCCTCGCGCTCACCAACCTCGGCGACGCCGGGACCGCGCAGCTCGCGCTGCCCTTCGAACCGCGCTCCGGCCACACCCTCGACGCCACCCTCGACGACCTGCGCCGCCGCTTCGGCAGCGCCGCCGTCACCAGGGCGGCGCTGCTGCACCGCGGTGAGGGGATCTCGGTGCCGATCCTGCCGGACTGAGGAAGGGTGGGGCCGGAGCAGCCCCCTCTTCCACTCCGACCCCGCCCGCCATGTCGACGGTAGAGGCCGGTGTCGCGGCACTGCGACCCTTTTCCTGCCCGATCGCGGTCATTTCCCGCACGCCCGCGCCCGGTAGATTCTTCGCCGGGACAGGGTGCGCGGAAGGTTTGTTCGGGTGGTGGAGTACTCCGCCGAGGATTTCTCGGCCGATATCGAGGATCCGACCGGGTCCTGGGCTTCCTACCTGGAGACCAGGCAGGGGTCGGTCGGGCTGACCTTTCCCGGCGACGGCTTCCGCTCGACGGCGTCGGCCCGGAACGTCGGGCGGCTACAGACCGTCCGGTTCACGACCGGTGCGCTCGGCTACCGCCGCGCGGCGAGCCACATCCGCAGGGGCGACGGCGAGAACAGCTATCGCCTGCTCATCCCGCTGCGCGGGCGGTTCCACCTGGAGCAGGGCGGGGCGCGCGAGATCCTGCACCCGGGCAGGGTGGCGTTCTTCCACTGGGGCAGCCCGCTGTCCATGACGCACGACGACAGCATCAGCGCCCTGATCCTCACCGTGCCCGAGGGCACCGTGGACGCGGCCCGCGCCGCGAAAGCGCCGCTGGCGCTGGACGACCGGCGCGCATTGGTGCGGGGGCTCTCCACCCAGGTGCGCTGGCTCGACGAGGCCGACGGCTGGACCACCGCCGATTTCAGCGCGGCCTACACCGGCGCGCTCGCGCAGTTGGACGCGGCGCTCAATCCGCACCCGGCGATCACCACCGGCAGGCTCGCGGAGCGGGCGGAGCTGGCCAGGACCCTGATCGAGGAGCACGCGCACGACAGCAGCGTCACCCCGGCCGCCATCGCGGGCATGGTCGGGCTGG
This sequence comes from Nocardia sp. NPDC057353, assembly GCF_042667085.1. Classification (NCBI taxonomy): domain Bacteria; kingdom Bacillati; phylum Actinomycetota; class Actinomycetes; order Mycobacteriales; family Nocardiaceae; genus Nocardia; species Nocardia sp. NPDC057353. Next base: position 10,887 of record NZ_JBHVAK010000009.1, on the reverse strand, counting down.
CCGAGCGGACCCTGTACCGCGCGTTCGAGCAGGCCGGGTACCCGGCGCCGGGGGCGATGCTGCGCGGCGTCCGGCTCGCCCGCGCCCACCGGCGGCTCTGCACCGCGCTGCCGGTCGACCTGAGCGAGCTCGCCCGCGAGACCGGCTTCCCGAGCCTGCGCCGGTTCCGCGAGGCGTACCGGGAGCAGTACGGCCGCTCCCCGGCGGAGCACCGCGCGGAGCTGCTCGGCGAGCTCACCCCGCGGAGCGCCGCCTCCTGACGGCGCCGGACCGCGAAGACCGCGGGCCGGGAGCGGTTCCCGCGGTCTTCACGGCCCGCGCGCTCAGAGCCGCTCGATGATGGTGGCGTTGGCCAGCCCGCCCGCTTCGCACATGGTCTGCAGCCCGTAGCGGCCGCCGGTCTGCTCCAGGTGGTTCACCAGGGTGGCCAGGATGCGGGTGCCGGAGGCGCCGAGCGGATGCCCGAGCGCGATGGCGCCGCCGCGCGGGTTCAGCCTGGCCGGGTCGGCGGCGAGGTCGTGCTGCCAGACCAGCGGCACCGGGGCGAAGGCCTCGTTGACCTCGTAGGCGTCGATGTCGTCAATGCTCAGCCCGGCCCGGTCCAGCACCTTGCGGGTGGCGGGGATGACGGCGGTCAGCATGAGCAGCGGGTCGTCGCCGGTCACCGCGAAGGAGTGGAAGCGGGCGCGCGGGCGCAGGCCGAGCGCGTTCGCCTTCTCCTCGCTCATGATGAGCGCGGCCGAGGCGCCGTCGGTGAGCGGGGAGGAGTTGCCAGGGGTGATGGACCACTCGATCTCCGGGAAGCGCGCCTTGTGCTCGTCGTTCACGAAGGCCGGACGCAGCCCGGCCAGCTTCTCCGCGGTGGTGCCGGGGCGGATGGTCTCGTCCGCGGTGAGCGTGCCCGCGGCGACGAGTTCGTTGTCGAACCCGCCCGCGGCGGCGGTTTCGGCGGCGAGGCGGTGCGAGCGGGCGGCGAAGGCGTCCAGGGTGTCGCGGTCCAGCTTCCAACGCGCGGCCAGGATCTCGGCGGCGGTGCCCTGCTGGATCAGCCCCTCCGGGTAGCGGTGCGCGAGCGGGGCGCCGTTGGCGTCCTTGCCCTGCGCGTTGGAGAACATGGGCGCGCGGCTCATGGACTCGACGCCGCAGGCGATGGCGATGTCGTAGGCGCCGGAGATGACGCCCTGCGCGGCGAAGTGCGCGGCCTGCTGGCTGGAGCCGCACTGGCGGTCGACGGTGGTGGCGGGCACCGACTCGGGCAGCCCGGCGGCGAGCGCGGCGGTGCGGGTGATGTTGAACGCCTGCTCCCCCGCCTGCGTGACGCAACCGCCGATCACATCGTCGACCAGCGCCGGGTCGATGCCTGTCCGCTCGACGAGGGTGGCGAGCACGCCGGCGAGCAGCGTGGCCGGGTGCACATCCGCGAGCCCGCCTCCGGCTTTACCTTTGCCGGACGGGGTGCGGACAATGTCGACGATGACGGCGGAAGTCATGGCGGCTCCTGGCTCCGAGGCATCCGCCCGCTCCGCGGAGAGTGCGAATGCCGATTAACTTACTCGCACTGTACGCGGTCGGGCCGCGGCCGCGGAAGGGCGCTCAGGGCTGGTGCGCGGTGTCGAAGGTGAGTACCCGGCCGCCGAGCAGCAGCTGGGTGCCCGGCGCGAGCGGCATCGGGCGGCCGGGGACGGCGCGGGTCCACTCGTGGTGCCCGGCCGCGCGCAGGTGGGTGCCGTTGGTGGAGCCGCCGTCGACCACGGTGACGTCCCAGCCGAGCAGCCGGATCTCGGCGTGCGCCCGCGACATGCCGCCGGAGGGGTCGGGGATCCGGACCGGCCGCGCGCCGCGCGCGGCCACCGCCTCGTGGTGCTCGGGTTCGCGGCCGAGCACCAGGTCGCCGTCGAGTACCAGGGGTTGGCCGTCGTCGAGCAGCAGGATTCCGAGCGGCGGGCGCAGGCCGTCGGTGAGGCTGCGGCCCGGGTGGTCCATCGAGAGCCCGCAGACCGCGCAGTACCCGACCCTGGGGTCGTTGAGGTGACGGCGCGGGCAGGGGAAACCCTGCACCACGACGCCGCCGACCGGGGCGGCGGTGCGGGCGGGCGGCGCCGGGTCGCGCACCGCGTCGGCGGCGCTCGGGACGACGGTCTCCTCCAGGTCGGCGGGGATCACCGGGCGCGGCGCGGTGGTGCGGCGCGGGTCGCGCTGCGGGCCGGGGTACTCGGTGGGGGCGTTCTCCGGGGACCGCACGGGGTCGGCGTCGGGTTGCGGTGCGGCGGGTTCCGGGTGCAGCCGCTTATCCAGCACGACGCCGGTGCGGTGCCGCGCCTCCGGCCGGAGCAGCGGGGGGCCGTGCCCGTCGCCGTCGGTCCACAGCACGGCGGCCGCGCCGGGGACGGTGCCGCCGCTCAGCCCGAAGACGCCGCGCACCGGCAGGTTCTCCACCGTCCGCTCCGGCTCGTCGACGAACAGCCCGATCCCCACCGCGGGCGCCGGGGTGACCAGCCGGTCGACGGCGAAGCCCGCGTCGCGGCCGCGCAGGATCTCGGTGCGCTGCTCGGCGTCGAGCACCGCGCGCACCCCGCCGTGCAGGAACACCGCCACGCCTGCGCCGACCGGGGTCAGCACCCCGAATTCGACGCCCTCCTCGTCGGCGAGGCCCATGAGCCAGGTGGTCGCCAGCCGGGCGAAGGTCCGCCCCGGGTTCTCCGGATCCTCCGCCGCGGCGGTGGCGACCATGTCGAGCACCGCCCTGGTCTGCCGCCATGCCCGCGAGATCGCGGTCACCGGCGTCTCCGCGCGGTGCGCGACCACCGCGACCACGCCGTCCGCGACGGCCACGACGTGGCGGCCGGGCACCACCTCCACCTGCGCGGTTCCCGCGAGGCCCCGCATGCGCGCCCCCTCGCCGACGACGGTCCGGCCGGGCCGGAGCTGTTGGGGGAAATGCTAGAGCACCGGCGGGGTTCGCACCCGGCGCGCCGGGCGATCCGGGCGAACCTGCCGCGCGGGCGGGGGCGCCGGACGTACCATTCCGGCGTGGCCGATACCGCTCGCCCGCTCCGGGTCCTGGTCTACAGCAACGATGCCGACACCAGGCATCAGGTGATCACGGCCGTCGGCCGCAGGCCCGCAGCGGAGCTACCCGAGTTCGAGTACCTCGAGGTGGCGACCGGCGCCGTCGTGCTGGACCGGGTCGATGCAGGCGAGGTCGATCTCGCCATTCTGGACGGGGAGTCGGCGCCCACCGGGGGGTTGGGGTTGGCCAAGCAGCTCAAGGACGAGGTCTCCGACTGCCCGCCGGTGCTCGTGCTCACCGGGCGGGCGGATGATGCGTGGTTGGCGTCATGGTCGCGGGCCGAAGGGGTTGTTTCGCATCCGATCGATGCGTTTCGGCTCGTGGAGGCGATTGTTGCGGTTCTCCGGGGGCGTAGCGCCGCGTAAACCGTTCACGCGGGCCGAGTTCGAACCGGCACGTCGTGCGCGTCCCTGTGTCGCCTGCTTCGCGCTCGACTGATTTGCCTGGACGCCAGGCAGGTCCCGATCGGACCTCGGGCAGGTTCCGCCCAGCGAATGCTGAGCGATCTATTCATGTGCGATCGACATGAACCATCCGACGGGGTCGGGTGACGACGGACCCTCCGACCCCGTCGATGACGATCACGCCCCAACCTTGCGGACCACGCGACATTACCCCCGGCTCGCTCATGAATCGCAGTCCCGAATTCGATCAAAGAGCACCTCGGGAACCGGACGGAACACCGTTCTCCGGTTGTACTCTGTGCCCTAGCTCACAGAGACGTGGTGCCCCGCATAGCGGACGAGCCCGGCAGCCCCCGGACCCGGCCCGTCGGGTTCGTGCGCCCCCGAGCCGCCGGGCGGTTCACCCCGCCGACCCCAGCTCTCGAGGAGGGGAAGTGCCGTCGTGAACACCGAATTGCCTGCCCTGATTCTCGGCGGCCTCGCCGCCGCCTTCGCCGTCTTCTCCATCGGCCTCGCCGCCGTGATCGGCCCCAAGCGCTTCAACCGGGCCAAGCTCGAGCCGTACGAGTGCGGCATCGAGCCGACTCCGCACGCGGTCGGCGGCGGGCCGGGAAACGCTGCGGGCCAGCGCTTCCCGGTGAAGTACTACCTGACCGCCATGCTCTTCATCATTTTCGACATCGAGATCGTCTTCCTCTATCCGTGGGCGGTGCACTTCGACGCGCTCGGGGTGTTCGGGCTCGCGGCGATGGCGCTGTTCGTGCTGAACGTCTCGGTGGCCTACGCCTACGAATGGCGCCGCGGCGGGCTCAGCTGGGACTGAGCGGCGCACCCGACAACCGAGGACACACCATGGGTCTGGAAGAGAAACTGCCCAGCGGGTTCCTGCTGAGCACCGTCGAGGATCTCGCCGGGTATATGCGCAAGGGGTCGCTGTGGCCCGCCACCTTCGGGCTGGCCTGCTGCGCGATCGAGATGATGGCGACCGGCGGCGGCCGGTTCGACATCGCCCGGTTCGGGATGGAGGCGTTCCGCGCCTCGCCGCGGCAGGCGGATCTGATGATCGTGGCGGGCCGGGTGAGCCAGAAGATGGCGCCGGTGCTGCGCCAGGTCTACGACCAGATGACCGAGCCGAAATGGGTGCTGGCCATGGGGGTCTGCGCCTCCTCCGGCGGCATGTTCAACAACTACGCCATCGTGCAGGGCGTCGACCACGTCGTCCCGGTCGACATCTACCTGCCCGGCTGCCCGCCGCGCCCGGAGATGCTGCTCAACGCGATCCTGGCGCTGCACGCCAAGATCCAGGAGACCCCGCTCGGGGTGAACCGCGAGGAAGCCGTCAAGGCGGCCGAGGCGGCGGCGCTGGCCTCGACGCCGACCATCCGGATGGAGGGGCTGCTCCGATGAACGCGCCACGCTCGGAATCGGACTCGGGTGGCCGCGACGACTCCGCACCCGCCAGTGACCGGGTCTCCCCCGGTACGGGACCGGAGAGTCCCGACGCGGCGAAGGCGGCGAGCGCGCCTCCGCCGCGGAACGGCACCTCGGCGCCCGGCGCTGCGGAGCCGGACGCAGGCAATGCAGGACCGGGCACAGGCACTGCGGGACCGGGCGCGGGCAGTGCGGAACGAAGCGCCGAACCCGGCGCGCGGGACCGCACCCTGACCGCGGGCGCCCACCCGACCGCGGAGGGCATCGACGCCGCGGCGACGGCGGGCCCCGAGGGCACCGTCCCGGAGGAGCGCTCCACCGACCCCGAGGTGATCGGCGTGCGGCACGGCATGTTCGGCGTGCGCGGCACCGGCGACACCTCCGGCTACGGCGGGCTGGTCCGCCCGGTCAGCCTGCCCGGCGGCACCGCGCCGCCCTACGGCGGCTGGTTCGACGGCGCCGTGGCCGCGCTGCGCGCCGCGCTCGGCCCGCTCGCCCTGGAGCAGGCGCTGGCGAAGGTGGTCGTCTTCCGCGGCGAGCTCACCCTGCACGTGCACCGCGAGCACCTGCCGCCGGTGGCGCGGGCGCTGCGCGACGACGGCGCGCTGCGCTTCGAGCTCTGCCTGGGGGTGAACGGCGTGCACTACCCGGAGGATTCGGGCCGCGAGCTGCACGCGGTGTACCACCTGAGCTCGATCACGCACGGCCACCGGCTGCGGCTCGAGGTCGCCGCGCCGGACGCCGACCCGCACATCCCGTCGCTGTTCGCCATCTACCCGACGACGGACTGGCACGAGCGGGAGACCTACGACTTCTTCGGCATCGTCTTCGACGGGCACCCCTCGCTCACCCGCATCACCATGCCGGACGACTGGCGGGGCCACCCGCAGCGCAAGGACTACCCGCTCGGCGGAATCCCGGTCGAGTACAAGGGCGCGCGCATCCCGCCGCCCGATCAGCGGAGGGCCTACAGCTGATGAACCACACCGATATCGACAACCGCCCCAGGCACGCCAAGCCCGAGCCCGAACCCCCGATGGTGACCCTCGCCGGTCAGGACTGGGATCAGGTCGGCGCCGTGCTGGAGAGCGTCGCCGAGGAACGCATCGTGGTGAACATGGGGCCGCAGCACCCCTCCACGCACGGCGTGCTGCGGCTGATCCTGGAGATCGAGGGCGAGACCGTGGTGGAGGCGCGCTGCGGCATCGGCTACCTGCACACCGGGATCGAGAAGAACCTGGAGTTCCGCACCTGGACCCAGGGCGTCACCTTCGTGACCCGGATGGACTACCTCTCCCCGTTCTTCAACGAGACCGCCTACTGCTTGGGCGTGGAGCGGCTGCTCGACATCACCGAGGCGATCCCGGAGCGCGCCACCGTGGTCCGGGTGCTGCTCATGGAGCTGAACCGGATCTCCTCGCACCTGGTGGCGCTGGCCACCGGCGGCATGGAGCTGGGCGCGCTGACCGCCATGCTCTTCGGGTTCCGTGAGCGCGAGCTCATCCTGGACGTCTTCGAGACCGTCACCGGGCTGCGGATGAACCACGCCTTCATCCGTCCCGGCGGGCTGGCCCAGGACTTCCCGGACGAGGCAGTCGGCAAGGTCCGCGACCTGCTGACGCTGCTGCCGAAGCGGCTGCGCGAGCTGGAGCTGCTGCTCAGCAGCAACCCGATCTGGAAGGCCCGCACCAAGGGCATCGGGTACCTGGACCTGACCGGCTGCATGGCGCTCGGCATCACCGGCCCGGTGCTGCGCTCGGCCGGGCTGCCGCACGACCTGCGCCGCGCCCAGCCCTACTGCGGCTACGAGACCTACGAGTTCGACATCCCGACCGCCGCGGGCTGCGACTGCTACGGCCGCTACCTGATCCGGGTGGAGGAGATGAAGGAGTCGCTGAAGATCGTCGAGCAGTGCCTGGACCGGCTGCGGCCGGGCCCGGTCATGGTGGACGACAGGAAGATCGCCTGGCCCGCCGATCTGCAGGTCGGGCCGGACGGCCTCGGCAACTCCCCCGCGCACATCGGCAAGATCATGGGGTCGTCGATGGAGGGGTTGATCCACCACTTCAAGCTGGTCACCGAGGGGATCCGGGTGCCCGCCGGGCAGGTGTACTCGGCGGTGGAGTCGCCGCGCGGCGAGCTCGGGGTGCACATGGTCTCCGACGGCGGCACCCGCCCGTACCGGGTGCACTACCGCGACCCCTCGTTCACGAACCTGCAGGCGGTGGCGGCGATGTGCGAGGGCGGGCTGGTGGCGGACGTGATCGCCGCGGTCGCCAGCATCGACCCGGTGATGGGCGGGGTGGACCGATGACCGAGATCCTGCTGCGGCTCTCCACCCGCCCCGACCCGTTCCCGGATACCGTGCGCGAGCGGTTGACCCGCGATGCCGAGGCGGTCGTCGCGCGCTACCCGCACCCGCGCTCGGCGCTGTTGCCGCTGCTGCACCTGGTGCAGGCGGAGGAGGGGTTCGTCTCGGCCACCGGGATCGACTTCTGCGCGCAGCTGCTCGGGCTGACCGCGGCCGAGGTGACCGCGGTGGCGACCTTCTACTCCATGTACCGGCGCACCCCGACCGGCGACTACCACGTCGGGGTGTGCACGAACACGCTCTGCGCGGTGCTCGGCGGGGACGCCATCCTGGCCCGGCTGCGCGAGCACCTCGGGGTCGAGCACGGGCAGACCACCGACGACGGCGCGATCACGCTCGAGCACATCGAGTGCAACGCGGCCTGCGACTACGCGCCGGTGGTCATGGTGAACTGGGAGTTCTTCGACAACCAGACCCCGGATTCGGCGCAGGCGCTGGTGGACGCGCTGCGCGCGGGCGACCAGGTGGTGCCGACCCGCGGCGCCCCGCTCTGCCGGTTCCGGGACACCGCGCGGATCCTCGCCGGATTCCCGGACGAGCGCCCCGGCGCGCTGGACGGCATGGCAGGCGAGCCGACCCTGGCGGGTCTCCAGGTCGCGCGCGAGCAGGGCATGGCCGCACCGGAGCCGCCGACGCCCGGTGCAGAGGAGCCCCGGTGATCGCGCGACCCACCGCCGCGCCGACCCCGGTCGGCCCCGCCCCTACCGAGGAGTGTCCGGCATGACCACGCTGACACCGGTACTCAGCGAGCACTGGGACTCCCCCCGCTCCTGGACCCTGGACACCTACCACGAGCACGGCGGCTACGACGCGCTGCGCACCGCGCTCTCCATGGCCCCGGACGCGGTCATCCAGCTGGTCAAGGACTCCGGCCTGCGCGGGCGCGGCGGCGCGGGCTTCCCGACCGGCACCAAGTGGAGCTTCATCCCGCAGGGGCCGGGCCCGGACGGCACCGTTCCCCCGCACTACCTGGTGGTGAACGCCGACGAGTCGGAGCCGGGCACCTGCAAGGACATCCCGCTCATGATGGCGACCCCGCACGTCCTGGTGGAGGGCGCGATCATCGCCGCCTACGCCATCCGCGCGAGCCACGCGTTCCTCTACGTCCGCGGCGAGGTTGTCCCGGTGCTGCGCAGGCTCCAGGCCGCGGTCGCCCAGGCGTACGCCGCGGGCTACCTGGGCCGGAACATCCTCGGCTCCGGCTACGACCTGGAGCTGATCGTGCACGCCGGGGCGGGCGCCTACATCTGCGGCGAGGAGACCGCCCTGCTGGATTCGCTGGAGGGCAGGCGCGGCCAGCCCCGGCTGCGCCCGCCGTTCCCCGCGGTCGCCGGGCTCTACGCGCGCCCGACGGTGGTCAACAATGTCGAGTCGATCGCCAGCGTGCCGCCGATCATCCGCAACGGCATCGACTGGTTCCGCTCGATGGGCAGCGAGAAGTCGCCCGGCTTCACGCTGTACTCGCTCTCCGGGCACGTGGCCCGCCCCGGCCAGTACGAGGCGCCGCTCGGGATCACGCTGCGCGAGCTGCTCGCGTACGCGGGCGGGGTGCGGGCGGGGCACCGGGTGAAGTTCTGGACCCCGGGCGGCTCGTCGACGCCGCTGTTCACCGACGACCACCTCGACGTCCCGCTGGACTACGAGCACGTCGCCGCCGCCGGTTCCATGCTCGGCACCAAGGCGCTGCAGATCTTCGACGAGACCACCTGCGTGGTGCGGGCGGTGCTGCGCTGGACCGAGTTCTACGCGCACGAGTCCTGCGGCAAGTGCACGCCGTGCCGGGAGGGCACCTACTGGCTGGTCCAGCTGCTGCGCAGGCTGGAGACCGGCGACGGGACCGAAGCGGACCTGGACACCCTGCTCGATCTCTGCGACAGCATCAACGGCAAGTCGTTCTGCGCGCTCGGCGACGGCGCGGCGAGCCCGATCCTGTCCTCGCTGAAGTACTTCCGCGAGGAGTACCTGGAGCACCTGCGCCGCGGCGCCTGCCCGTTCGACCCCGCGGCGAGCACCGCGTGGGCCGACGGCGGGTGGCAGCAGGCGGGCGCGGACCTGGAGGGAGCGCGATGACCGCCACCGTGCCCGGCACCGGCCGGGAGCAGGCAGCCACCGACCTGGTGACGCTGACCATCGACGACACCGAGATCAGCGTGCCGAAGGGGACGCTGCTGATCCGCGCCGCGGAGCTGGTCGGGATCCAGATCCCGCGGTTCTGCGACCACCCGCTGCTCGACCCGGTCGGCGCCTGCAGGCAGTGCCTGGTCGAGGTGGAGGGGCAGCGCAAACCGGTGGCGTCCTGCACCGTCGCGGTCACCGAGGGCATGGTGGTGCGCACCCAGCTCACCTCGGCGGCGGCGAACCGCGCCCAGGAGGGCGTGATGGAGCTGCTGCTCATCAACCACCCGCTGGACTGCCCGGTCTGCGACAAGGGCGGGGAGTGCCCGCTGCAGAACCAGGCCATGGCCTCGGGGCGCACCGAATCGCGCTTCGACGGGGTCAAACGCACCTACCCCAAACCGATCCCGCTCTCCACGGCGGTGCTGCTGGACCGCGAGCGCTGCGTGCTCTGCGCGCGCTGCACCCGGTTCTCCCAGCAGGTGGCGGGCGACCCGTTCATCGAGCTCATGGACCGCGGCGCGCTGCAGCAGGTCGGCACCGCCGAGACCGAACCGCTGGACTCCTACTTCTCCGGCAACACCGTGCAGATCTGCCCGGTCGGCGCGCTCACCGGCACCGCCTACCGCTTCCGGGCCCGCCCGTTCGACCTGGTCTCCAGCCCGAGCGTGTGCGAGCACTGCGCCTCGGGCTGCGCGCAGCGCACCGACCACCGGCGCGGCAAGGTCCTGCGCCGCCTGGCAGGCGACGACCCGCAGGTCAACGAGGAGTGGAACTGCGACAAGGGCCGCTGGGCCTTCGCCTACGGCACCGAGCGCGACCGGATCACCACCCCGCTGGTGCGCGGCGCCGACGGCGAGTTGGCCCCCGCCTCCTGGTCCGAGGCGCTCGCCATCGCCGCCGTCGGGTTGAGCGAGGCGCACGGCGCGGCCGGGGTCCTGGTCGGCGGCCGGGCGACCGAGGAGGACGCCTACGCCTACGCCAAGTTCGCGCGGGTCGCGCTCGGCAGCAACGACATCGACTTCCGGGCCAGGGCGCACTCGGCCGAGGAGGCGGAGTTCCTGGCGGCGCTGGTGGCCGGGCGCGGGGTCGGCGTCGACTACGCCGCGCTGGAGCGGGCCCCGATCGTGCTGCTCGCCGGGTTCGAGCCGGAGGAGGAGTCGCCGATCGTCTACCTGCGGCTGCGCAAGGCGGCGCGCAGCCGCCGGCTGCCGGTGTACGCGATCGCGCCGTTCACCTCGCGCGGGCTGACCCGGATGTCCGGCACGCTGCTGCGCACCGAGCCGGGCGGCGAGCCCGCCCTGCTGGACGCGCTGCGCACCGACACCGGCACCGCCGCGCGGCTGCTGCGCGAGCCGGGTGCGGTGATCCTGGCCGGTGAGCGGCTGGCGGCCACGCCGGGTGCGCTCTCGGCGGTGGCGCGGCTGGCGGCGGAGTCCGGCGCCGGGCTCGCCTGGGTGCCGCGCCGGGCCGGGGAGCGCGGCGCGGTCGAGGCC